>NZ_RZPF01000621.1:0-3972 GCF_004022735.1 Mesorhizobium sp. M7A.F.Ca.AU.001.01.1.1 | reverse complement strand
ATCTGGAATTCGCCGCCGGTCTGCTTGGTGAAGGCAATCAGGTCGCCGCGCGGCGACCTGATTGCCTTCACCAAGCAGACCGGCGGCGAATTCCAGATCGGGGTCATGAAGACCGATGGATCGGGTGAGCGCATCCTCTCCTCCGGCTTCCAGCAGGAGGGACCGACCTGGGCGCCGAATGGCCGCGTGCTGATGTTCTTCCGCGATTCCGCCGGTGGCCCCAAACTGGTTTCGGTCGATCTGACCGGACGCAACGAGCAATCGATCCCGACGGCGAACTTCGCTTCGGACCCTGCCTGGTCGCCGCTGCTGGAGTAAGAGACGAACTGAGGAACTGGGGAATTGAAGAACTGAAGAATGGAGAAGGCGGGCGGCCACATCAAGCGTGCGAAGGATCTAGAGGTTTATAAGCGCGCTTATGTGGTCTCTCTTGACGTGCATAAAGCTACGCTCGCCTTCCCGAAAATGGAGCAATACGCACTGGCTGATCAGTTGCGTCGCTCCAGCAAGGGAATCTGCGCCAATTTGGCTGAGGGATTTGCCAAGCAGACTCACTCCAAACCCGAATTCGCGCGGTTCATTTCGATGGCAATGGGTCATGCAGCGAAGTGGAGACGTGGATTTCCTAAGCGTTCGACCTTGGATACATCAGCCAGGCACAACACGACGATTGGCTGCGATCCTATGCCCATATCTACGGCATGCTGATCAATCTGAGAGAAAAGCTGAAGTGAATTCTCTCTTCAGTTCCTCAATTCCCCAACTCTTCAATTCCTCTTTTCCATCTCTTTGTCGCGTTTTGGCCGTATTTCCGCCTAGGGTCCGCGCCAACTGTGGCTCATGGCCAATGGCTGCGGACGGGCAGCTTAAACCAAAATTTAACCGTGTTTCTTGAATGCCGGTTAACCCAAACGTGGTTACTGGGTGATCAACGAAATCACTCAAATTAGACCACTCGAATTACGAAGGAGAGGCGGCATGGGCCGTATTGCAGCACTTACCAGAAACCCGGTCATGATCGCGCTGGTGGCGATGCTCGCCATCGCCGGTTGCGCCTCGAAAAAGACGCCGAACAACGCGGCCGATCTTGGCCTTAACGGCGCCGGCGCCGCAACACCCGGATCGGCGCAGGACTTCACCGTCAACATTGGCGACCGCATCTTCTTCGATACGGACTCGACCTCGATCCGTGCCGACGCGCAGACGACGCTCTCGCGCCAGGCACAGTGGCTGAACCAGTACAAGCAGTATGCCATCGTCGTCGAAGGCCATGCCGACGAACGCGGAACGCGCGAATACAATCTGGCGCTCGGCGCCCGCCGCGCAGCCGCTACCCGTGACTTCCTTGTCGCCAAGGGCGTCTCGGCCAGCCGTCTCAAGACCATTTCCTACGGCAAGGAACGTCCGGTCGCGGTTTGCGACGACATCTCTTGCTGGTCGCAGAATCGCCGCGCGGTCACTACGCTTAGCGGCGCTGGCTCCTGAGGCATCATGGACCGGCGCGTCAAAGGACGCGTGGCCGTCTAGCGGTAAAAATGCAACATACTTGTGCGAAAGGCGGCCTTGGGGCCGCCTTTTTCATATCCGGATGCCCGAAACAAAATTTGGCCGAAGTCTCGGCTCCTGCTATGAGCCGAGGGCGCTTGGCTGGTCCCATTCTGATTGGAAGGCGCGAACAAGCTAACGAAATCACTGCGAGAGGCACATGCATTTGAGATCGGTTCTGAGCGGCACGCTTGCGCTGCTGCTCCTATCAGGCGTCACCGCCCTGGCTAGCGGCACCGGGGCGAGCGGCACAGGGCAATCAACCGACAGCGGCTTTACCTTCCATCTTCCCAGTATCGAATTGCCCGGCTTTTTTGGTCAAAAGAAGAAACCGGACCAGGTTCAGCTGGTGCAGTCCGATCCTACCGCTGTCACCAGCCTGGAAGAGCAGCTGCGGCAGATGAACGGCAAGATCGAGGAACTCAATTTCCAGGTCCTGCAAATGCAGGAGCAGATCCGCAAGCAGCAGGAAGATAATGAATTCCGCTTCCAGCAGCTGGAAGGTGGCGGCACGCAAGGCGGACAGCCGCCGGCGCAGAAGAAATCGGACGCCACCACCGGCACCGACAACAACGTGGCGGCGGCCCCGGCAACACGGGCGCCGGCCGATGCCGGCGCCGAGCCCGCCAACGATCAATCGGCAGTCGGCAAGACGGTCGAGGACGTCATCGTCGAATCTCCGGATGGCGACCCCGGCAAGGTTATTCCCGGTACGGGAGCGCCGGAAAAGACCTTCGGCAGCATCACCGTCGACAAGAACGGCAATGTCATCGATGCCGGCGGCAACACACAATCGACCGCGCCGGCGCAGGATACCGCGCCAGTCGCCGGGGCGGCGCCCAAGGCCGGCAAATCCGATACGGTGGTCGCGGCGTTGCCCGCCACCAACAATCCGGAAGAGCTCTACCGCAACTCATACCAGTTCATCCTCTCGGGCGACTACGGCACCGCCGAGCAGGGTTTTCGCGACCACATCGCCCGCTTCCCCAAGGATGCGAAGGCCGCGGACGCGCATTACTGGCTGGGCGAGTCATTGCTCGGCCAGCAGAAATACCGCGATGCGGCCGAGACGTTCCTTGCCGCCAGCAAGGACTACCCCAAGGCCAAGAAAGCTCCCGATATGTTGCTGAAGCTCGGCGTGTCGCTGGTCGGCCTCAAGCAGCATGACGTTGCCTGCGCCACTTTCAGCGAGGTCGGCAAGCGCTACCCCGATATTTCCAGCGCGCTCAAGGAACGCGTCAAGCAGGAGAAGGCTCTGGCTGCCTGCTGATCCTTGTCATACATGTCGTTGTCCTGAAACCGGGATCACTTTTGGGCGACATGCATCATGCTCGACACCGAGCCGGACCTCTCGACTAACCCTTTTTCGCATATCGATTTTACCAGCGGCGCTGTTGCGGCCGTGTCCGGCGGCAGCGACTCGACCGCCCTGCTCCTTCTTCTCAAACACCATCTCGAACGTAGGGCGCCGGCAACCAGGCTGCTGGCGGTGACGATCGACCACGGTTTGCGGTCCGGTTCGGCTGCGGAAGCGCAAACAGTGGCGAAGCTGTGCGCCAGGCTCGGAATTTCACACCGCATCCTGACATGGTCGGGTCCAAAGCCATCGACCGGTCTGCCCGCCGCCGCTCGCGAGGCGCGCTACCGGCTGCTAGCCGAGGCGGCACAAGCGGAAGGCATCGGCATGATCCTCACCGGCCATACCGCCGACGACCAGGCGGAAACGGTGCTGATGCGGCACGCGCGGGACGAGGGCCAAGGCCATGCCGGCATGGCCGGCCGGGGACTTGCCGGCATGGCGCCGGCCACCCTCTATGACTGGCGCATTTGGATCGTGCGGCCGCTCCTCGGCGTGCGGCGCGCGGCATTGCGCGACGTCCTGCGCCGTCAAAATGTCGGCTGGGCTGACGATCCGACCAATGACGACGCGGCTTTCGAGCGGCCGCGTGTGCGGGCCGCACTTGCCGGCGAGAGTGTCGAGCATGTGAAGGGCATGTTGATGCTCGCGGGCCAGGCCGCCCTCGAGCGCAGGCAGCTTGGCGCCAGCGCAGCCGGTTTGATCGATGGCTTCGCCAGCCAGCCAGCCATCGGCCTCATCCGCCTCGACCCGTGCCTGCTCTCCTCCGGTGACGAGCAGGCGGCCGTCTATGCGTTGCGCATCCTTCTGGCCACGACCGGCGGGATTGCCTTCCTGCCGGATCAGGCCCGCAGCGAGGCTCTGTTCGGTCGGCTGAGGGCTGGATTTCTTTGCGCCACATTGTCGCGGACGGTTGTCGATTCCCGGCGCTCCGGCATATTCCTGCGCCGCGAGGCGCGCGGACTGCCCGCCGCCGCTGCCGCCACCGGCAGCACCCTGTGGGACGGCCGCCGGCACATCACATTGAACGACAGCAGCAGCGCATTGTTGATTGCCCCGTTAGGCACGGC
>NZ_RZPF01000061.1:0-14377 GCF_004022735.1 Mesorhizobium sp. M7A.F.Ca.AU.001.01.1.1 | reverse complement strand
TGTCTCAGCGGCGGCGGAGCGGGTTGCGGCGGACGCGGCCTTGTCGGAGCGGCGGCCGGAACCGGCTGCAAGCCGCCATCTCCAGTCAATGCCGGCCGGCGCGGCGCCGAAAGCCGGATATCGCGCTCGACGACGACGTCGGTCGGACCGCCGATCAGAAGCAGATGTTCGATGTCGTCGCGGCGTATCAGCACCAACCTGCGATGGCTGTCGACGGCGGTGGCATCCATGACGGCCAGTCGCGTCTTGCGGTTCCGGCCGCCGGCGACGAAGGTTCCGAATGTCAGGTTGCGCACCAGCTTGACGATGACGAGAACGATGACCAGCAGGACGAGCGCTGCAAACGTCCACAACAATGCTGCGGCATAACCGGGACCTGCCACGCTATCGAGCCATTGCATTGGTTTCCCCTGATCGCCCCTTGGAAGTGATAAGACACTAGACCGTTGCAGCGGGCCACCGCAAGTTGCGTTTCACGCTGTTGAACAGCTTGAAAAACTCCGAAGGCCGGAAGACATCATTTTTATCCGACATTTGCCGCCCAGGCCTTTTCCGGACTAGGAGAATGTGATTCAACCCGGTACGGGGCGGGTGTCGGAACACCGGAATTCACGAGCAGGGGGCACATGGCCAAGGAAGCGCGCGGCGATTTCTATCCGGTACCGATCGTCGACCAGAATACGCGACCGGGCGCGGTTACCCGGCTTATCATTTTCATCGTCGTTCTGACGGGGGCCGCGATCGTCTTCGGTCTTTTCCGCGAGCGCCTCGGCGATCCTTTCCTGCTCGGCATGCTCGGCGTGCTGGCGATGATCGGCGTCGGCTTCCTGTTCGCGACGGCGATCGGCTTCGTGCAGGTCACGCCACGCTCGACAGGCGACGAACTGTCGAAATCCTTCGTCGATTCGATGTCGCAGGGGCTTCTCGTCACCGACACCAAGGGCCGCGTCGTCTACGCCAACCGCGCCTATGCGGATATGACCGGAGCATCGTCCGCTGCCGACCTGAAGACCGTCGAGGGATTGCTCTCGGATGTCCCCGAAGCCTCGGTGACGATCTATCGCCTGGCGTCCGGCCTTCGCGACGGCCAGCCGGGCGACGGCGAGTTTAGGCTCGCACAGTCCATTCGGCCCGGTGCCGAGCCGGGCGCCCGCTGGTACCGCGCGCGCGCCCGCGCCTTCAGCGTTCCGGGCCAGCGGCTGCCGATGCTGGCCTGGCAGCTTGCCGACATCTCGCAGGAGCGGGCCGAGCAGGAGCGCTTCTTCCTCGATCTGCAGAAGGCGATCGATCACCTCGACCACGCGCCGGCCGGCTTCTTTTCGGCCGACCAGGAGGGCCGCGTCACCTACATCAACGCCACGCTCGCCGAATGGCTGGGCATCGACCTCACCAGCTTCACGCCCGGCGCCGTGTCTCTGTCGGAGATCGTGGCCGGCGACGGCATGGCGCTGGTCCGCTCGGTCAAGGCCGACCCCGGCACCACACGCAACGCGGTGATCGATCTCGATTTGACGACCATGACGGGCGAAGCGCTGCCGGTGCGCTTCATGCACCGCGTTTCGGCCAGCCGCGAAGGATTGAATGGGCCGACACGCACGATCGTGCTCAACCGCACGCAAGGCGAGGATGCCTCTGCCGATTTGCGGGCTTCGGAAGTGCGCTTCACCCGCTTCTTCAACTCGACACCGATGGCAATCGCCGGCGTCGACCACAACGGACGCATCCTGCGCACCAATGCGCCGTTTTTGTCGTTGTTTTCGTCTGTCGTCGATCGCGACGCCGTCGACCGTCGCGTGCGGCTCGACACGGTAATCCACGAACGCGACCGGCCGGCCTTCGCGGCTGCCTTCGAGAAAGCGCAGCAGCGGCAGGCCGACATCGAGCCGATCGACACGCTTCTGCCCGGCAACGACGAACGGCACATCCGCTTCTACGTCAACGCCGTCGCTGACGGCACCGGCGGCGAGGGCGCCGAAGAGTCGGCCATCGTCTACGCCGTCGAGACAACGGAGCAGAAGGCGCCGGAAGGGCAGATGGCGCAAAGCCAGAAGATGCAGGCAGTCGGCCAGCTTGCCGGCGGCATCGCGCATGATTTCAACAATGTGCTGACCGCCATCATCATGGCGTCCGACCTTTTGTTGACCAATCACCGCCCGTCGGACCCGTCCTTCCCAGACATCATGAACATCAAGCAGAATGCCAACCGGGCGGCTTCGCTGGTGCGGCAGCTTCTGGCCTTCTCGCGCAAGCAGACATTGCGGCCGGAAGTGCTCAACCTGACCGACGTGCTCGCCGATCTCAGGATGCTGCTGGCCCGCCTTGTCGGCAACGACATCAAGCTGAAGGTCGACCATGGCCGCGACCTGTGGCCGGTCAAGGTCGATATCGGGCAGTTCGAACAGGTGGTGGTGAACCTTGCGGTCAACGCGCGCGATGCTATGCCGGCGGGCGGCGATCTGACCGTGCGCACCCGCAATGTGACCGCCGAGGAGTGCAAGGCCTTTTCCTACCGCGAACTCGCCCCGGCGGACTATGTCGTGGTCGAAGTCGAGGACACCGGCAGCGGCATCGCGCCCGACGTGCTGAAGAAGATTTTCGAACCCTTCTTCACCACCAAGGAAGTCGGCAAAGGCACCGGCCTTGGCCTGTCGATGGTCTACGGCATCATCAAGCAGACCGGCGGCTTCATCTTCTGCGATTCCGAAGTCGGCAAAGGCTCGACTTTCCGCATTTTCCTGCCGCGTCACATCGCCGAAGCGAAAAAGGCAGGCGAGCCCGGCGATGCGCCGGCGGCGCCGGCAAAGGTCGCCGATCCGGCCAAGGATCTGTCGGGCTCGGCCACGGTGCTGCTCGTCGAGGACGAGGATGCCGTGCGCATGGGCGGCATGCGGGCGCTGACCTCGCGCGGCTACACCGTGCACGAGGCGTCGTCGGGCGTCGAGGCGCTGGAAGTGTTCGAGGCGCTGGGCGGCAAGGTCGATATCGTCGTTTCCGACGTGGTGATGCCGGAAATGGACGGGCCGACGCTGCTCGGCGAATTGCGCAAGCGCCAGCCCGACATCAAGTTCGTCTTCGTGTCCGGCTATGCCGAGGACGCATTCGCCAGAAACCTGCCGGCAGATGCGCATTTCGGCTTCCTGCCGAAGCCGTTTTCGCTCAAGCAACTGGCCACGATCGTCAAGGACGTGCTGGAGTCCTAAAGCCTTCCCCATGTTCCTCCTTGCGCAACGCCGTGACAACGCCATGATTGAGGGGTGAACGGCAGGAAGGCTTAGGGGAGCAACCGGTGACGCCGCACAACGAAGCGGACAAGGACGACTATGCCGACACGGTGTTGTTGCCGGGCGACCCGCAACGCGCCGAATGGATGGCGCAAACGTTCCTGGAAGCGCCGCGCTGCATCAATCGCCGACGCGGCACGCTTGGCTTCACCGGCTTGTTTCGTGGCAAGTCCATCAGCATTCAAGCGACGGGCATCGGCGTTTCATCGTTTCTGATCTATGCGCATGAACTGCTGGACCATTATGGCGCCCGGACGCTGATCCGTACCGGCACCTGCGGCAGCCTGACCGCAAAGGCAAAGCTGCGCAGCCTTGTCATCTCGCAATCGGCACAGGCGGAAAGCGCCCAGAGCGGCCAGGTTTTCGGCCTTTATGGACCGGCTGGCCCGGACCCGGCGCTCCTCGCATCGTCACGGGCCAAGGCGGTAGAATTTGGCATCGACCATCATGTCGGCCTGACGGTCTGCAGCGACATCTTCTATCACCCGGATGGGCGTGCCCGTTTTGCCGATGCACGGGCGCAAGGAGCCCTGGCCGTGGATATGGAAACCAGCGCGCTCTATGGCATATCGGAGCATTTCGGAGCACGTGCGTTGTCGATGTGTGTCGTGGTGGACAACATCGAGACCGGCGAACAGACCGACTATTCCGAGCGCCAGGCGCTTTTCACCGACATGAGCCGTCTGGCGCTCGCTGTCGCAGCCGAGAGCTAGAGTACGGGTCTACTGGGTCAATCCCTTGCGTACGGCAGCGACATCGCCGGACGAGACTGCAGGAGCCGCGTTGCCCCAACTGGCGCGCACATAGGTCAAGACGTCGGCGACCTCCTGGTCTTTCAGGCGCCAGGCCAGGGAAGGCATGGCGGGCGTCGTCGGTGCATCGGCCGTGTGCACGGCCTGGCTGCCGGCAAGGACGAGCCGGGCCAGTGTTTCGGCACTGCCCTGCGCGACGATCGAATTGCCGGCAAGGGAAGGGAAAAGCGCGCCTGACCCGGCACCATCTCCACCATGGCAGGCCGAGCAATTGTCGCGATAGATTGCCTCGCCCGCGGTCATCCGTGTTGCGTCAGGCTTTGCCGGTTGGGCGCTGTCGACATCCGAGCCCAGGCTCTTGAGGTAGACTGCAACCGCCTTGAGATCGGGATCGGTCATTTTCGACGTGGAGTTCTCGATGGCCTCCGCCATCGGACCGGAGGCAATCGAATGCGCATTGACGCCGGTCTTGAGGTATTTCACCAGATCCTCTTCCGACCATTTGCCCAGGCCCGATTGCGCATTGTTGGTGATGTCGGGGGCAAACCAGCCCTGCAGGGAGGCACCTTGCAGGAACTCGCTGTCCTTATCGGCGCCAAGGAAAGATTTGGGCGAGTGGCAGGTGCCGCAATGGCCCGCTCCCTGGACGATATAAGCGCCGCGATTCCACTCCGCCGACTTGGAGGGATCCGGCTGAAAGCTTGCTTCGGTGAAGTTGAGGGCATTCCAGCCCAGCATCGCCAGCCGGATGTTCAACGGGAACGGCAGCTGATTGGCTTCGACCTTGTTCGATACCGGTTGAACCGTCGTCAGATAGGCCCACAAGTCGGAAATGTCCCGATCGTTCATCCTGGTATAGGCGGGGTAGGGCATTGCGGGGTAGAGCCGCACACCATTGTGGCCGATGCCTGACTTCATCATGCTGCGGAAGTCGGCTTCCGACCAACTGCCGATGCCCGTCTCGCGGTCAGGCGTTATGTTGGGCGGCACAAGCGCGCCGAACGGCGTTTCGAGCGGCAGGCCGCCGGCCAGCGGTTTGCCCTCGGCTCGCGTATGACAGCCTGCACAGTCGCCGAGCACCGCCTGATACTGTCCACGTATGATCTGGTCCGCCTGGTCGGCACTCCATGCCGGGCCGCCAGTGAGGGCCGCAGCACCGATGGCGAGCGTGAGAACGAGCTTGTTCATGCCTGCACCAGGGGTGCACCGGGATTGCGCAGATATTGATTGCGGATGGCATCGGCGGCGCGGAAAGCGAGCGCGCCGACCGTTCCTGTCGGATTTTTGCCGGCATTCTGCGGGAAGGCCGACGCACCGATGACAAAGACGTTGGGGACGTCCCAACTCTGGAGGAAGGTGTTGACCGCGCTCTTCTTCGGGTCCGTTCCCATGATGGCGCCGCCCGTATTGTGGGTGCTCTGGTAGGGGACGCTGTCCCAGCCTTTCTTGCGGCGGCTGACGGCGTACTGCTTTCCGCCGAGCGCCTTGGCAATTTCCTCCATCCGGTCGCAGACATAGTTCGACATGCGGATGTCGTTGTCGGGAAAATCGAACGTCATGCGCATCAGCGGCCGCCCGAAACGGTCCTTGTAGGTCGGGTCGAGGTCGAGGTAGTTGTTGCGCGTCGCGTAGCTGCTTCCCTGGGACGAGTAGCCAAGCGTGCTCTTGTAGCCCTCGACCGTTGCCTTCTTCCAGGCGCTGCCCCATTTCGGCGTGCCGGGCAGGGTCGGCCTGGTTCCGATCGGGCGCCCGTTGGTGGGAATGCAGTTGATGCCCGCACCGCCGACGAAGTCCAGCGCGCCGTGGTCGAACGCGTCACCATTGTAATCGTCGATCGTCTGGCCGAGCGCGCCTGCGGCGATGAACGGGTTGAAGTTCTTGTCGTCGAAGAACACCTGCACGCCGGCGTTTGTCTGGTAGCAGTAATTGCGCCCAACCGTTCCTTCGCCGCTGCCGGGGTCGTAGATCTTGCCGATGCCGGACAGCATCATCAGCCGGGCATTGTGCAGGCCGTAGGCGCACAGCAGCACCAGATCGGCCGGCTGGAAGTACTCCTCGCCTGAGGTATCGACGTAGGTCACGCCGCGCGCCGACTTGCCTCCGGGAGCCAGATCGACATGCAGTACCTCGCTGTCGGTGCGGACTTCGAAATTGGACTTCTTCATCAGCACCGGAAGGACGGTGGTCTGGGCGCTCGACTTCGAATAGTTGGCACAGCCGAAGCGTTCGCAGAATCCGCAATAGGTGCATTGACCCATGGCGATGCCGAGCGGGTTGACATAGGCCCGCGACATGTTGGCGGATGGGGTCGGGAAGGGATGCAGGCCGATCGACCGGCCGACCTCGGCGAACAGGGTTGGCGCGTAGGTCATCTGCATCGGCGGGTTCGGATAATCCCGCGACCTTGGATCCTCGAACGGATTGCCGCCTTCCTGCAACTGCCCCTTGATATTGCCGGCCTTGCCCGAGATGCCTGCCAGATACTCGAACTGGTCGTAATAGGGCTCCATCTCCGCGCCGGTCACGCCCCAGTCCTCGACCTGGAGATCGGCGATTCTCGATGCACCATATTTCTTGGTCAGATTGGTCTTTATCTGAAAGTCTGAATCCCAGAACCGCCAGGTGTGGCCGTTCCAGTGGACGCCGGCGCCGCCGACGCCGTTGCCGGGGAGGAAGGAGCCGAAATCGCGCATCGGCAGCGCCTTCTGCGATGGGTCGTTGCGCACCGTCATGGTTTCCACGGCGGGCTGCAGGAAGAGGTCGCGCCGGATGCTGTAGCGCAACTCATCCTGCGCGTAGCCGATGTTGAAATCGGTTGCCGTATCGCGCCAGGGGCCGCGTTCTATAGCCACCACGTCCAGGCCCTGATCGGTCAATTCGTGGGCCAGAATGGATCCCGTCCAGCCGAGGCCGACGATCACGACGTCTTTGCGAGGCAGTATCTTGGTCATGATCAGGCGCCTTTGCCGAGCCATTCGGGGCGCCCGATGATCGAGACAGGCGGCTGCGGATATGGCTGATTGTGTTTGCTGACATGGTCGCGGTAGTCGTAGCGGGCGCCTGGAAAACCAAGCATGCGCCACGAGACCATGTCCTTGTTGCCGCCATAGACGGGGTCGGCAAAGAACCCCTCCATGGTGTTCTGCAGCAGAAGCCCGAAGAAACCCGGCCCCTTGACGCCATTGGGCAGGTCGACCTTCCCGGCCTCCATAGCCGTCAGGAAGGCATCCTGTTCGGCCGGTGCGAGCTCGACGAATGTCTTGCCGTCCCGCTGTTTCAGGAAAGCGTCGATGGCGGCAAGCCCGGTGCGGTAACGCTGCGCCGGATTGGCCTCGCCCTGATAGCCCTGGGTGGGCAGTCCAGGCAGAAACGGGCCTTGCGTGTAAAGCCGGCTCGACGCACCGAACGCCCCCATCAACTGCCTGTCGATATAGACGGCGCAACCGGCTTCCTTGCCGCCCATGCTGAGCTCGTCGGCCGGAATGATGCGGTCGACGATCGCCTCGACTAGAGCTGCTTCCTGGGCCGAGAAAAAGTGCCAGCCGCCTGCCACGACCTGCGTCGGTGGATCGGATGTCATTGGCGTCCAGGGCAAAGTGCCCGAGAACGATCGCGCAAAACCGGCCGATGTCGCGGTTGCCGTAAACATTGCGACCGAGGACAGGAAAAGACGCCGATTCATTCGGACAGGGTTGCGACGGTTCATATTAGGAATCTCAAAAATAAGAGAGCACGCTTGGGAAGTGATTCCCAAGTATTCATGACAACGATAGTTAGGTTAAGCCGCAGATCGAATGCCGATAGACTGCGAGATGAAAATGACCTCGTCAACCACATCACAAAATCGTTAGCGAGGGTTTGGTCTACTGTCGATCAGGTCTGCTTGTGCTGTTGGAAGCCGGTTTTCGCCCGGAACTTGGGCTGCAGCGTCGCCTCTTGCAGAGCGTCCTGGCATACGCGGCCGGATACTGGACCGATAGAAACAGCATCGTGCCATCAGGCATGAATCAGGGACAGCCACAGACCGGCTGGCGTTCGAGGTAGTGGTCGACACCAGGGCGCCACCGCGACGTATCACGAGGCGTTCCGGACCCCTTGATCATACCTGCTCAGCTGGCAAGCAGCCTAATGAGTTTACGACCTGGACGACGCCTTGTAGACTGAACACATGGCGCTCAAACGGATGGACAACATAGGAATCGTCGTCGATGACCTCGAAGAGACGATTGGTTTCTTTGGCGAGCTCGGCCTTGAGCTCGAAGGGCGGGCCACGATCGAAGGAGAATGGGCCGGACGTGTCACTGGACTGGGCGATCAACGCGTCGAGATTGCCATGATGCGGACGCCGGACGGCCACAGCCGGCTCGAACTGTCCCGCTTCCTCACGCCGCCTGCCGTCTCGGATCACCGCAACGCCCCGGTTAACGCCCTCGGCTACCTCCGCGTCATGTTCGCCGTGGACGACATTGAGGGGACGCTTGAAAGGCTCCGCAATCGCGGTGCGCGGCTCGAAGGCGAAGTTGTCCAGTATAGAGACGTGTATCGGCTCTGCTACATTCGAGGGCCCGGAGGGCTTCTCATAGGGCTCGCGCAAGAACTAAGCTGAGCGCAATGCGCTAAGCGGCCTGCCGCTTCGGCACCATCTGCTCATCCATCCCCGGCCGATGGCCGCGCAGATAGAGCGCGCAGGTGGTGCGCAGCATCGACGCAAAGTTCGGGATGGCGCCGTTGATCTCTATGGCTTCGTCATAGAGCTTGGAGATGAATTTCGGCGTCGTCAGGTTCTGGTTTTCGGCGATCTCGTCAAGCAACGCCCAGAACGTCGCTTCGAGCTGGATGCTGGTCGAGTGACCGTCGA
Organism: Mesorhizobium sp. M7A.F.Ca.AU.001.01.1.1; assembly: GCF_004022735.1. NCBI lineage: Bacteria > Pseudomonadati > Pseudomonadota > Alphaproteobacteria > Hyphomicrobiales > Phyllobacteriaceae > Mesorhizobium > Mesorhizobium sp. M7A.F.Ca.AU.001.01.1.1. The sequence goes on along the minus strand of NZ_RZPF01000061.1, from coordinate 5,486 downwards.
TGCGAATCGAGCGGTTGATCTGGCGATAGCCTTCGGGGTCCTGGCCCGCAAACACCCTGCACATCCGACAAACCTCCCATGATTGTTGGTCTTGGGTGGACGGCGTGCAGTTTGATACTGCTTGACCTGTCCCCACACGTATTCTCGGGCAAAATTGCCGGTCCGGCAATCGGACTTTCGTCCCGTTCGCGGCTGCGGGCGTGGTAACCGGCTGCCACCACCTTTTGTCCGCGCCGCGCATAATCGCCTCCACACCAGCGCGGAGACTAATTTGGCCAAGGCGATCCACAGTATGATCCGGGTTCTCGACGAGACCCGATCGGTCGATTTCTACAGAAACGCCTTCGGGCTCAATGTCGCCGACAGGCTGGATTTCGAGACGTTCACGCTCCTTTACCTCAGCAATGCCGAGGCAGGGTTCGAGCTCGAACTGACCGTGAACAAGGATCGGCAGGAAGCTTACGGGCTCGGCGACGGCTACGGTCACTTCGCTGTCTCCGTCGCCGACCTCGACAGCGAACATGACCGTCTCGGTGCGCTTGGCCTGAATCCGAAGAAGATCGTCGAGTTCAACCGCGACGGATCGCTGATCGCCCGCTTTTTCTTCATCGAGGACCCCGACGGCTACAAGATCGAGGTTCTGCAGCGCGGAGGTCGCTTCCAATAGGAGACATAGCAGTCGCGCCGGCAGGTGCGGCGCCAGCAAACGCACTCTCAACAGTGCACATAGCAAGCAGGGAGGAATAAAATGGTCACGATCTATGACGCGAAGCCCGGGCTTTCCCGTCGTGAGCTTCTCAAACGCGGCGGCATCGGGGCGCTGCTCGTCATCTCCGGTAGCGCCGTCATCAGCCCTGAACATGCCTGGGGGCTCGAGACATCGGCACTCAAGCCCGAAACCATGGCGACGCTGATCCAGATGGCGCGTGACATCTATCCGCACGATCAGGTGCCGGACAAATACTACGCCATTGCCGTGAAAGGTCATGACGAGCAGGCCGGCAAGGACGCCGCCTACAAGGCGATGCTCGAGGATGGCATCGCCGACCTCGACAAGAAATCCGGTGGCGGCGGCTATCGCGGCCTCGGCTGGGAGGACCAGCGCGTCGGCGTGCTGAAGCAGATCGAGGCGACGCCGTTTTTCCAGGCCATCAGAGGCGGCCTTGTGGTCGGCCTCTACAACCAGAAAGAGGTGTGGCCGATCTTCGGCTACGAGGGCGAGTCCTATTCCAAGGGCGGCTACATCGCGCGCGGTTTCGACGACATCGAGTGGCTCTGAGCTCCGTCGTTCCTGAACCCGCAAACAGAAATCATGGGAGGAAACCATGGCAGCTTCATTTGATCTGAACAACGACGGCGTGGTCGTCATCATCGGTTCGGGCGCCGGCGGCGGCACGCTCGGCAACGAACTTGCCCAGAAGGGTGTCGACGTCGTCATCCTGGAAGCCGGCGCGCGCCACGAATACGAGGATTTCGTCAATGACGAGTGGGGTTCGTTCGCCCAGCTCGCCTGGACCGACAAGCGCACCACGTCCGGCGACTGGCGCGTGGCAAAGGATTTTCCGAACCTGCCGGCCTGGATCGTCAAGTCGGTCGGCGGTTCGACCACGCATTGGGCGGGAGCCTCGCTGCGCTTCCAGGAGCACGAGTTCAAGACGCTCTCGACCTATGGCAAACTGGAAGGCGCCAACCTGCTCGATTGGCCGATCACGCTGGCCGAGATGGAGCCCTACTACGCCAAGGCCGAGGCCAAGATGGGCGTCACCGGCACCAATGACTGGCCGCGGCTGCCGGGCAACAACAATTTCAAGGTGTTGAAGGCCGGCGCCGACGAGCTCGGCTACAAGGAATGCCACACCGGCAACATGGCCATCAACTCGGTCGATCGCGACGATCGTAATTCCTGCCAGCAAACCGGCTTCTGCTTCCAGGGCTGTAAATGGGGCGCCAAATGGTCGACGCTCTACACCGAGATCCCCAAGGGCGAGGCGACAGGCCATCTCGAAGTCAGGCCGAATGCCATGGCGATCAAGATCAACCACGACGCCAGCGGAAAGGTGACCGGCGTCGTCTACGCCGACAAGGACGGCAAGCTGCAGGAGCAGAAGGCGCGCATCGTCGCGGTTGCCGGCAACTCGATCGAGAGCCCAAGGCTGCTGCTCAATTCGGCGTCGGGAAAATTCCCCGATGGGCTTGCCAACTCGTCGGGCCAGGTCGGCAAGAACTACATGCGCCACACCACCGGCTCGGTCTATGCCATCTTCGACAGGCCGGTGCATATGTATCGCGGCACCACCATGGCCGGCATCATCCGCGACGAGGCGCGGCATGATCCGTCGCGTGGGTTCGTGGGCGGCTACGAGTTCGAGACGCTGTCGCTCGGCCTGCCGTTCATGGCCGCATTCCTCGATCCGGGCGCCTGGGGGCGCTCGTTCACCACCGCACTCGATCACTACGACCACATGGCCGGCCTGTGGATCGTCGGTGAGGACATGCCGCGCGCGGAGAACCGCATCACGCTGCATGCAGACGAGAAGGACGCACACGGCATGCCGATCGCCGACGTGCATTTCGACGACCATCCGAACGACACGGCGATGCGTAACCACGCCTACAAACAGGCTACGGCACTTTACGATGCGGTCGGCGCCACCCGCACCTTCCCGACGCCGCCCTATCCCTCGACCCACAATCTCGGCACCAATCGGATGAGCGAGAAAGCGGAAGACGGCGTCGTCAACAAGCACGGCCAGGCGCACGACATCAAGAACCTGTTCGTGTCGGACGGCAGCCAGTTCACCACCGGGGCCGCCGAAAACCCGACCCTGACGATCGTGTCGCTGGCGATCCGCCAGGCCGACTACATCGCCGCGCAGATGTCGGCAAAGACGATCTAGTCACATCCTCCCGACGGACTGCTGGCGCGGAACCCGCAAGGTTCCGCGCCTTTTTCTTGCCACCCTTATTGCTTGGTGCAGGTCGATGCGGTGAAGGCGCCGTCGGGTTGCTTCATGATGATGTCGAAGGAGGGCACGGTTTCGCCGTCAAGCGTCGCCTGGGTCAGCGACAGCGAGTTGCCGCCGGCGGTGTAGCCGCCCAGTGGTCCCAGCCAGGAAATCACGCCGTTCGCATCCATTTGGTAGTTGTACCCTTGCTGAGCGGGGCCGAAGCCGCCGAGGCTGGTGTAGACAGGGCCGCTGTAGACGTTCCCCTTGATGGTGATGTCGCCGAGGCTGAGGAACATGCCAAGCAGGTACACTTCGCAATGATAGGTGCCGTCAGGCATCTTGCCATCGCTGAAATCGGCTCGCGCGGCTCCGGTTGCTGCGGCCAGAAGCAGTATGCCGATGAAAAAGCGTGAAATCCCTGAAATCATGACGTCGCTCGTTTGAAGAGCGAGCTTGCCCTATTTTTGCACCGCGCCGCAACATCGGTCGCCCAAGGCGCCGCTATTCAGATCAAAATCTAGGCAGTCTGGGAGAATGAGCGAAAATTAGGCAAAAACTGTGTAAGCTGCGCAAATTTCCCTCAATCGATTTCTGGCCGGCTCTCTTTGTTTTGGAAGCCCTATGTTCCAAAGCGCTGATATCTATGAACTATTTGTACCCTTTCGGGATCGCTGGAGCGGTTGGCATGGGGGTTGCATTGTAGTGTTGCGGTGCAATCAACTAGCTTGGGAGTCCGTAATATGAGGGGTAATTTCTCGACAATAACAAAAATGTTTTCGGCTGGTGCGGTCGCCGCCGGCCTGTTGATGTCGGCTCCGGCCAAGGCCGCCGACGACACGATCAAGGTCGGCATTCTCCATTCGCTCTCGGGGACCATGGCGATTTCGGAGACGACACTGAAGGACGCCATGCTGATGCTCATCGACGAGCAGAACGCCAAGGGCGGCCTGCTCGGCAAGAAGCTCGAGGCGGTGGTCGTCGATCCGGCTTCCAACTGGCCGCTGTTTGCCGAAAAGGCGCGCGAACTGATCTCCAAGGACAAGGTTGCGGCGGTGTTCGGCTGCTGGACCTCGGTGTCGCGCAAATCGGTGCTGCCGGTGTTCTCCGAACTCGACAACATCCTGTTCTATCCGGTCCAGTATGAGGGCGAGGAGAGCGAGCGCAACGTGTTCTACACGGGTGCGGCGCCGAACCAGCAGGCGATCCCGGCGGTCGACTATCTGATGAGCGAGGACGGCGGTTCGGTTAAGCGCTGGGTGCTGGAAGGCACCGACTACGTCTATCCGCGCACCACCAACAAGATCCTCGAGGCCTATCTGAAGGCCAAGGGCGTGGCGGCTGAAGACATCATGGTCAATTACACGCCGTTCGGCTTCTCCGACTGGCAGACCGAGGTTTCGGCGATCAAGAAGTTCGGTTCGGCCGGCAAGAAGACCGCCGTCGTCTCCACCGTCAACGGCGACGCCAACGTGCCGTTCTACAAGGAACTCGGCAACCAGGGCATCAAGGCCGAGGACATTCCGGTCATGGCCTTCTCGGTCGGCGAGGAAGAGCTTGCAGGTCTCGACACCGCGCCGCTGGTCGGCCATCTCGCCGCCTGGAACTATTTCGAGAGCATCGATACGCCCGAGAACAAGAAGTTCATCGCCGACTGGCACAAGTTCATCAAGAACGACAAGCGCACCACCAACGACCCGATGGAGGCCCATTATATCGGCTTCAACATGTGGGTGAAGGCGGTCGAGAAGGCCGGCACCACCGATCCGGACAAGGTCATCGACGCCATGATCGGCGTGTCGGTGCCGAACCTGACCGGCGGCTATTCGACGATGATGCCGAACCACCACATCACCAAGCCGGTGCTGATCGGCGAAATCCAGGCCGACGGCCAGTTCGAGACCGTGTCGCGCACGCCGGGCCTGGTGATGGGCGACGAATGGTCCGACTATCTGCCTGATTCCAAGGACCTGATCTCGGATTGGCGCGCGCCTCTGTCCTGCGGCAACTTTAATGTTGCCACCGGCAAGTGCGGCGGCAAGGGCACGAACTGATCCCTCCCAGGGCTGACCCAGTCAGACCGCGCGCGTCCGGACGGCTTCCTCCGCCGTCCGGACGCCCACTTCAACCTTCAGGGGTTACCAGAAACCAATGACCTTAATCCGCACGGGTTTGATGCTGTTGTTCCTGCTGGCGACACTGTCGTCATCGGGCGCTGGCGAAACCGATCTGCGCGGCATCATCGCCAAATTCGCCACGGCCAAGGGCTTTTCCGAGATCGGAGCCGTCGTCCACGAACTGGCAGCCGCTGGCGACCCGGCGGTGGAGCGGCCGCTTGCGGCACTTGCCGACGGCAACCTCTATGTCCGCAAGGCCGATTCCCTGGTGTTTGTCGGCAAGGAAGCGGGCGAGAGCGTCCAGCTTTCCGACCCGTTGAGCGGGGAGGCATCGGGTGAGGCGGCCAAGGACGGCATCACCAAGATCAAGGTCAACAACACGCTGCGTCGCGTCATCCGCGATGCGTTGGGCACTCTGACGCTC
>NZ_RZPF01000620.1:0-3975 GCF_004022735.1 Mesorhizobium sp. M7A.F.Ca.AU.001.01.1.1 | reverse complement strand
CCGCCGATCGCCAGCAGGCCGAGCGGCGGCAGGTGATCGTCGGGCACGCGGCTGCCGATGGCGGTGTGCGGCGGATTGATCAGGACGATTTTCATGGCGGACCTCCTGGGCAGTTGGTCCGCACAAGCTGGCCGGCGATGTGGACACGTGCTTGGCCCGTTTCAGCAGTTTGCGTGCAGCTTTTCCTCAAGGAGTGCGAAGGGCAGGCATTGTCATCGCCTGAGATGCCCGAGCGGCACATGGCCCGGGCCCTTGATGTTCTGCAGCACCAACTGCGTGTGGACGTCGCGCACGCCGTCGAGCCGCATCAGCCGGTGCATGACGAAAGCGTTGAGCTCGTCGACCGACGGCACCATGACATGCAGCAGAAAGTCATGGTCGCCGGTCATCGTCCAGCACGAGGAAACCTCGTCCATGCGCTGCACGGCGGCGATGAAGCTTTCGGGCGAGCCGTCGCTGTGGCTGACGAGGCGCACCTGGATGAACACCTCGACCATCAGCCCGACAGCGCGGCGGCTGATCACGGCGGCAAATCCCTTGATGATGCCGGCCTCCTGCAGCGCCTCGAAGCGCCGCGCGCATGGTGTCGTCGACAGGCCGATCTCTTGCGCCAGCTCGGAAACCGGTTTGCGCCCGTCGCGCTGCAGGACATCGAGCATCTTGATCTCGAAATCATCGAATCGAGGCATTTTCACTCCTTCCTGGGAATTTCTGAGTGAATATTATCCCGATTTCCGAATTCGAGCCATCATCAAAACCGATTCGCCTCCGCAAATCCGCTTAACGTTCAGCACGTCAGCGATTTGCTTTGCGAGGAGAAAAACCATGACGACGATGAGCGTTGCCGAATACGCCCGCGACTGCGCGGCGCAAGGATTGCGCGGCGACTACTCGGTCTGCCGTGCCGATTTCACCGTGTCGCAGGGTTACGATTACAGCGATGAAGAGCAGGCGGTGTGGCGCACGCTGTGCGACCGCCAGACCAGACTGACGCGCAAGCTCGCCCACCATTCCTACCTCGACGGCGTCGAAAAACTCGGCCTGCTCGACCGTATTCCCGACTTCGACGAGGTCAGCGCCAAGCTGCGCAAACTGACCGGTTGGGAGATCGTCGCGGTGCCGGGGCTCATTCCCGCGGCTCCGTTTTTCGACCATCTCGCCGATCGCCGCTTCCCGGTCACCAACTGGCTGCGGACCAGGCAGGAGCTCGACTACATTGTCGAGCCCGACATGTTCCATGATTTCTTCGGCCATGTGCCGGCGCTGTCGCAACCGGTGTTCGCCGATTTCATGCAGATGTATGGCGAGAAGGCCGGCGACATCATCGCGCTGGGTGGCGACGAGATGATTTCCCGGCTCTACTGGTACACGGCCGAATATGGCCTGATGCGGGAGGCCGGCCAGCCGCTGAAGGCCTTTGGCGCCGGCCTTATGTCGTCGTTTACCGAGCTGCAGTTCGCCGTCGAAGGCAAGGACGCCCACCACGTGCCCTTCGACCTGGAAACGGTGATGCGCACCGGCTACGAGATCGACAAGTTCCAGCGCGCCTATTTCGTGCTGCCGTCCTTCGACGCCTTGCGCGATGCCTTCCAGACCGCCGATTTCGCGGCAATCGTCGCCCGGCGCAAGGACCAGCCGGCGCTCGATCCGGCGACGCTCTAGAGCATTCCAGGAAAAGTGTGAAACGGTTTTCCGTCCGGAATTGCGTCAAACAAAGAGTTAGAGCGGATCGCCGTTCCGTGAAACGGTGAACTGCCCTAGGCAGCATGCTGCCCTGCAGCCGTCAGGCGGTGACCACCTTGCTGAGATGGTCGCCCAGCCGGCAGGCCAGCGCGGTGATCGTCGTCGTCGGGTTGCATTGACCCGACGTGCAGAACACCGAGGAGCCGCCGACATAGAGATTGTCCATGCCGTGCACCTTGCAGTTGGCGTCGACCACGCTCTTGCTGATGTCGGTGCCCATGCGCGTGCCGCCCATATGGTGATGGCCCGCCGTCTCGTCGTTGGTCGGATAGTCCTGACCATTGCTGATCCAGTCGGCAATGCGCACGCGGCCGAGATTCTTCTCGATCAGCGTTGCGCCGAACAGTCTGAGCCCTTCGAGAAGGGTGCGATGTTCCAGTTCGGATTTCTTCCAGTGCAGTTCGATGCGCGGCACGCCGGCATGGTCGACATCGGTCTTCGACAACTCGATCTGGTTGGAGGCCAGCGGCGCCTGTTCCCAGGCGACGTAGAGCTGGGCCGCGCAGCGCAGTCGCTGACTGAGCTGGTAGGACATCCATTCCGCCATGCTGGGCGCCGTGCAGGCGAGGTCGGCGATAAGGCTCTTGACCCCGGGATACGGCGTCTCGATCAGCCGGATGCCGAAGTTCATGATCTGCAGCCGCTCCATGGCGGCAAACGTCGGCGAGAAGAAGGCCTCGTTGACGGCGTCGACCTCGAACGCGTTGTAGTCGGCCAGGATGGCGTTGCCGCCCTCGAAGGTCGGATGCTCCATCCAGTAGCGGCCAAGCGCAGTTGCATTCGGCACGACGCCGCCGTTCGAGCGCTGGTTGGACCACAGAAGCAGCCGCGAATTCTCCAGCCCACCGGTGCAGACGATGAAATAGTCAGCGCTGAACGAGCCGGCATCCTGTCCGTTCGACCACAGCCTGGCGCCAGTCACGCGTCTGCCGTCGCCGGCAAGTTCGGTGGCACAAGTGTTGAGCACCACCGCGATGTTCGTGGCCTTGTCGAGTTCATCGCCGAACTTCTCGGCGAAGCGCACGGCCGGGCTCTTGATCAGCTGCACCCAGCGAATGTCGTCCGAGATCGGCATATCGGGCCGGAGGGCCGGAAGGTCGAGAATATCGCGCACTTCCGGCAGATAGGGTTCGATGTCGGTGCGGGCGATCGGCCAGCCCGTATCGGGTACCCAGGCCTTCGGCTCGAAATCCTGCTTGTCGAGCACGCGGCACCAGCCTGCCCAGTGGTTGGAACTGCCCCCCATGAACCGCAGCCGGGTGATGTCGAGATCGAAATAGAAATCTCCGACCGTGCTGCCCCGGTAAAAGTCCTGCGAGTCGTCGCTGAATTCGCGCGGACCGGCCTCCATCACCACCACCGGAATGCCGGCCGCGCCAAGCTTGCGGGCAATGGTCATGCCGGCCGGACCGGAGCCGAGGATGCAGACCTTCGGGGTGAAGTTCGCAGCGCGATACGCCTCGTAGCTGTCGAAGATCATGCCAGGTCGCTCCGCTTCAGGATCCAGCCATCGACCTCGACGATCTCGTTCGGGTCGGGCTTTGGACCGGCGGCATCGGCATCAGGCAGCTTGCGGAACAAGGACAGGGCAGGCAATGCGATCAACGCCTGCACGAGCGCGCGGCGTGACATTTTCTTGATGATGAAACTCATGGCTGGTCTCTCGGCTGGGCTTCGGCACTGCATGGCGTTCCCAGAACGGCAATTCCCGGAACGACACATGCATCACCGTGGAAGCCAGTATCGTGCCAAGTCTGGCCGCAAAGCAGTGAAAACCCGGCTAAGCGGTACAACCGAGTGCAAACAGGGTTAGAGTTTTCTTAACAGGCCGGTTGCGGCAGATCGGATCACGCCGCCTCGGAAATGCCGGTGTCGATGATCGTCAGGTTACGGCCCTGGTGCTTGGCCTGGTAGAGGCGCCGGTCGGCGGCGCGCATCAACTCCGACACGCTGGCTTCCTCGCCGCAGACAGTACCGCCGATGCTGACCGTGAGCGGAATGGTCCGCTCGTCGACGGGCCGGAAGCGGATCAGCTCGACTTCGCGGCGAATGCGCTCGGCGACGCGCTTGGCCTCCTGCTCGGTGGCGCCAACCAGAAAGGCGCCAAATTCCTCGCCGCCGATGCGGCCGAGCACATCGCCGCTGCGCACGCCGCGCTGAATCGCGCTGGCGATCAAAAGCAGCGCGTCATCGCCGGTCAGGTGGCCGAAATTGTCGTTGATGGTCTTGAAG
>NZ_RZPF01000619.1:0-3978 GCF_004022735.1 Mesorhizobium sp. M7A.F.Ca.AU.001.01.1.1 | reverse complement strand
GGAGGCTGCCGCGCCAAAAGACCCGGCATCCGCCTATGCGGCCGGGGCGGGCGAGTTCTTTACCGCACTGGAGATCCTGGCCACCGGCCTGCACCGTCATGGTTTCGAAAGCCCGCAATCCTTCATGCTGCCGCTGATGCGGTTGCCAGTGCCCGACAATCCCAATCCCGAGCCGCTCACTTACGAGCAGTTCCGCGCCATCCTGGTCGGCTTCCGTGACCGGCTGGAGAAATCCGCAGCCACGTTTGCCTCGGTGCCGCCCAATGCCGATATCGGCATGGTCATCGATCTCACCCATGCCGGCATCGACCTCAACGAGGACGGCACCATCGCGCCGGACGAGAGCATGGCGGCGATCATCGCCTCACTCTCGCGCGGCGGTATCTCGTCGGACGCCGCCGCCCCCACGCTCACCTTCCGCTTCGACCGCGCCGACGGCTACTGGCTGCAGGGCTATGCCGAGTTCCTGATGGCGCAGGCCGATTTCTGGCTGGCGCATGATTTCAGGAGCACCTTCGACGGCTCGTTTCACATGCTGTTCCCGCGCGCCAAATTGCCGCTGCAGGATATTCTGGTGCCGCCGGCCGGCGATATGGGCTCGAGCATCTTCTCCTCGGAATGGCGCATCGCCGATTTCATCTCGATGGTGCATCTCGTCAACTGGCCGGTGATCGAACCGGAGCGCCGGCAAGCGGCGCGCCGCCACCTGCTGGAAATGATCCGGCTGTCGCGCGAGGACTGGAAGGCGATCCGCGCCGAGACCGACAATGACCGCGAATGGCTGCCTGGACCGCAGCAGAAGGGCGAGAACCCGCTCACCGGCCTCGAAGTCGGCGAGGAGCAGGTCCAGGCCTGGCTCGCCGCCTTGACCATGGCCGAGGATCTCCTGGAAGGCCGCAGGCTGCTGCCGCATTTCCGCGTCACCGCCAGTACTGGGCTTGGCATCAACATGAAGCGCTTCTTCGACGAGCCAAAAAACTTCGATCTCGTGCTGTCGATCACCGGCCCGGCCATCGCGCCCTACCTCGAAAGCGGCGAGCTCGCGACCAGCGACGATTTCGACCAGATCCAGCGCCAGTTCGGCGGCGACGGGTTTTTGACGTTTGCGCTTTGGTTCAACTGAGGGTGGGCCGTTTGAGGCCGCCTTCCCGCGAGAAATCTAGCATGGCAGGCAACAGTTTTACCGGAAACACGCGCGCCTTTTGTAGGCAGGTCTGCCGGCAGTCGGTTCGCTGCATACACCGCGCGGAGGCGCTGCGTAAAAATTAGCAGTGGCTGTTTTGCTTGACTCGGCCGCCAAAAACAGGCAGCAAAACCAGGTCGGAAGGGCGACAACACCACTTTCCTGGCCGTGGACGAAGGCTGATTTGGCCAAAATCCACATCTCGTCGTTGGTTTTGAGAGGAATTGATTAACCAACTTTGTCCATATTTTGAAGCAATCGGCAACCAACTACAGACGCGGCAAACGCGTCGGGGACCACCTGGGATCACTCACAGAATGGTCGTCGCGGCTCTCAAGGCCACGTACGGGGAAACCGATTGAAGCGAGATTGGTTGCATGGCGTTGTTGAGTACACACAAAAAAAACCGGGGACAGCGTGAGGGCGGCGAGTTCGTCGATGCTCCACGTTCCCCTTCCTTCAACGCTGGCCGGGTGGCCCGCTGGGTCGCGCTGCCTTGCGTCAGCACCGCCATCGGCCTTTGGTTGATCGGCACCATGGCTGGCCTCAGTTCCGTCGGCGCCTCTCTATCGGCAACTTCGGTTGGCCTGCCCCAGACACTGTCGACACCGGGATCGCTCGCACTTGCCGATCCGCTGAAACAGCACTTTTTGAAAGCACCCTTCGTGCTGGCCAACGCCAATGGCGGCACTCAGGCCCTGCATGATCATTCGGTGCAGTGCGGCGCCAGCTGTTTCAAGCTGGCCAGGGTAAGCGCGCGGGCGGAAAAATCCGAACGCCTTGTAGCGCAGGCAAAGCCGATGCCCGCCGCCGTGAAGTCGAAGGCGCAGGAGCGCTTCGAACGCATGGAAGCGTCGCTTTCGCCGATGAAGCTGGCCGCTGCCTTTGCCGACGCCGGAAAGCCTGCCGCCAGTGCCAACACCCGCCCGGTGATCTCCACCGTCGCACCGCGAATTGCCGAGGCGTCGTTGGTGCCCTCCGTCCAGGTCACAGCCAGCCTGTCCGATAACATGCCAGTTCCGGCGGCCGAACGTTTCGCCCGGCTGGATACCGACTCGGTGGTCGTGCAGACCGCACCGCCGCCGATGGGTTTTGCCCAATCCGGTACGCCAGACAATTCGCAGTTGGCGCTTGCTCTGGTGCAGTCCCTGCCGGCCGACGACGAGGCGTTCGCCTCACCGCTGCCGATCGAGGAATCGTCAGCCGATGTCGTGGTTTCACCCGTCGAAACCCAGCAGGATCAACCCGGCGATGCCGCCGCGCTGCCGGACGCTCTGACCGACGACGTGCCGTTGCCGACCCGGCGTCCGCAATTCGACGCGCCGCAGCCCAAAGTGGTCCAGCAGGAGCCTAAGTCCGTCCAGCAGCCGAAATCCGTTCAGCAGCCGAAGCCGGCACGCGAGACGGTCCAGCAGGCCCAGCCGGCAAAACCGACGCGGCAAGGCCGGCCGGCCGATGGCGGCGATGTGCTGGCCTATGCCAAGCCCGACACCCCGTCGGGCGGCCTTGGCAAGGCGTTCAGGAACCTCTTCAACTCGCCAGCCGCCAGGAGCGGAGCCGGCAATGGCGTCGCCGTGTACGACATCAGCAGCGCGACCGTCTACATGCCTGACGGCTCGAGGCTCGAGGCGCATTCAGGCATCGGCGCCATGGCGGACCAGCCGCGTTATGCCGACCAGAAGAATCGCGGACCGACGCCGCCCAACACCTACAATCTGTCGATGCGCGAGTCGCGCTTCCACGGAGTGGAGGCCTTGCGCCTGACACCGGTCGATGGCCGCAACAAATACAATCGCAACGGCCTGCTGGCCCATACCTACCTGCTCCGGGGCCGCTACGCCCAGTCGAGCGGCTGCGTCGCCTTCAAGGACTATGCGCGCTTCCTCGCCGCTTTCAAGAAGGGCAAAATCAAACGCCTCGTCGTGGTGCCGCGCCTGAACGGGTCGGCGACGCAGGTCGCATCAGCCGCCAGGGGCGTGTAACGACAAGAGCTTTCGGGCGCCTTCCCGCTGCTCCTGACAGCCTGCTGTCAGGAGCAGCGCTGTCCGGCACGCCTCTCCCCACCGCGCTCTTTCCATTTTGGCCAGGAAATCCCATATTCGGGACATGGCCAAATCTCCCGATCAGAAAACGCCGCCGACGGCGAATGACGACCGCGCCGCGCCGAAGCGGCGCAGCCCGCTGACCGATTTCCTCGACGCCTCCGAGCCGCTGCACAAAGGCGGCTTCGCCGAGATGCCGCAGCCGGAGCTCTCTGGCACGCCGCTGACCGGTTCGATCGCGGATTGGGCCGAGCAGATCGAGCAGGAAGCCGAAAACGAAGGACGTCTTGTCGCCAAGGGTGACGGCGGCAAATCGCCGAAGCCGTCGAAGAAGATACCCGAGCGCTCAAGCTCGCCGGGGCGCAGTTCGCGCGGCACCTCGATGGGTGGCGCGGCGTCAGCCAGGGAGCGCACGGCAGCCGGCCTCAATCCGGTCGCCGGCCTCGACATCTCGCTGGAGGACGCCGAGACCATGGCCTCGGGCAGCGTCACCGCGACGGTGGCGGCACTGTCGGCGCTGATCGAATCCGGCAATCCGCTGCACAAGGACGGCGTGCTGTGGACGCCGCACCGCCCTGCCCGCCCCGAAAAATCCGAAGGCGGCATCGCCATCAAGATGGTGTCGGAGTTCGAGCCGGCCGGCGACCAGCCGACCGCGATCAAGGATCTGGTCGAAGGCGTCGATAACCACGACCGCACCCAGGTGCTGCTCGGCGTCACCGGCTCAGGAAAAACCTTCACCATGGCCAAGGT
>NZ_RZPF01000618.1:0-3979 GCF_004022735.1 Mesorhizobium sp. M7A.F.Ca.AU.001.01.1.1 | reverse complement strand
TCTTCCTCGACGACGGCACGCGCCGTCTGCGTCTCACCGCGAAGATCGAACCGTTGAGCGTTGATGCCGAGGCTGTCGGGGCAATGGTCATCTTCACCATGCAGGAGCCCTTCAGCCAGCTCGACCTGCTTCTGCTCGACAGCGCCAAATTCGCGCTCAGCGTCCAGATGATGCGCAGCTTCATCCGCTTCCGATTCGAGACACGCACGCTGACGGAGTTGTTCATGGAGGTGGTCGAGCATCGCTGGCACGACCCCGCAGATGTAATGCAGCGGGCGCAGCGGCTTGGCGTAGGGCTGGCATCACCAAAGCAGATGATCCTCATCGACCTGCCTGAAGCCGCCCAAAGCAGCGCCGGACGTCTGGTCGATCCGCATCATGCGGTGATCCGGTTGCTGCAGCAGAACTCGGTCGCGGCTGACATCATCGTCGTCGACAATGGCCTCGTCTGCCTGATCCCGGCTGAGCTGGGCGAAGACAGGGACCGTGTCGCCAAGCTGCTGCGCAAGGTTGCCGAGGAACTGGGGCGCCAATTCGGCCAGGAACCTTTCGTCGTTCTTTCCGGTCTCTGCACCAAACTTGCGGACTATCCCCCGGCATGGGATCGCTGCCGGCGCATGATCCGCATCGGACGCTCGTTCGGCCGGACCGGCGTCTTTGCCAGCCAGGATTTCGGCCCGCTGCCGATGCTGATCGCGGCCGCCGAGGTGGAGGATGTGCGGAGCTTCGTGCAGGACAGTGTCGGCGCCATCGCCGATCACGATCGCCAGCACGGCACCCCCTATATGGAGACGTTGTTCTCGTATCTGCGCGAAGGCTGCCGCAGCCAGGCCTGCGCTGATGCGATGGGGCTGCACGTGACCACCTTGCGGTACCGGCTGGCGCGCATCCAGGAGCTGTTCGGTGTCGATCTCGATACCCCTGAGCGGCGCTTTGCTTTCGAGCTCGCCATCCGCTTGCGCGAGGTCATCGACAACCGCGCTTCGGTCGAAAGATAGCATCGTTCCAGCCTCCGCCGTGCGGACTGTTTCCAGCCCGGGACTCTTCCCTGCTGCTTGCGTTGTTGTCCGCGATCCTTGCTCGCAAACACAGCAGCCTCTCTGCTTGCTGTTCCTATCAACAGGAGGAAGAACGGCTGCAGGTCAGCGGCTAACGTCTCGCGCAATACGAAGAGGGAACACGAGGCCAGATGCTGACGACCCCACAGCCAACGATCGATCCGATTGCACTGAGAAGGGCATTCGGAACCTTCGTGACCGGCGTCACAGTCATCACCACCCGCGACGCCGATGGCACGCCGCGCGGCATGACGGCCAACTCCTTCACGTCGGTCTCGCTTGATCCGCCGCTGCTTCTGGTTTGCGTCGGCAAGGCCGCTGCCAGCTATGCCGCGTTCAACGCGTCCGACTCCTTCGCGGTCAACCTTTTGCATGAGGGGCAGACTGACGTCTCGGCGGTCTTCGCCTCGAAGGCGCACGACAAGTTCGGCTCGATCAGCCATGACCGTGTCCACACCGGGGCGCCGATCCTCAACGAATGCCTGACCTGGTTCGACTGCACCGTGCACAACCGCGTCGATGCCGGCGACCATGTCGTTCTCATCGGCGCCGTGCAGGCGTTTGGCACCAGTCCGTCGGCACCGCTCGGCTTTTGCCGCGGACGCTATGCCTCGGTGAAGGATCCACTGCCACCGGGCTGGCTTGCTTCCCACTCGATGATCGTCGGCTATTTGATCGAAGCCGAAGGCAACATCCTGTTGCGCGCCAACGGCAAGGGCGGCTGGGTGCTGCCCAGCGCCAAGAGCCGCAAGGCGGAAAACGAACTCAAGCTCGAAGGCGGCGACGCACTGACGCTGCTTCCGGATGAGACGTTTCTTTATTCCGTCTTCGATGTCGCCGACAGCGATCCCGGCTACCTCATCTATCGCGCCCGTCTCTCCGGCGCTTCCGCCGCCCTCACATTGCCCGCGGGATTCAAGTTCTTTCCGCTGGCGGACCTTCCCTACGAAGACATTCCGGCGCGCGAAATCCGCGCGCTGCTGCGCCGCTACAGCCGCGAGCGGCACGACGAGCGCTTCAGCATCTACATGGATTCGGGCGATGGCGGGCGTCTCGCCAGCATTGATGGCGGTTCGAAGCCATGGATGCAAAGCCCCAAGGACGCCGAACAGGAACAGCCATGAAGACGTCAGTCAAATCGCTCGAGAATTCCCGCCAGCAGCTGTTCATCGGCGGCGGTTTCGTCGCACCGAAAGGCGGGCAATATATTCCAAGCTACGATCCAACGACCGCCAGGTCCTGGTATGAGCTGGCCGAGGCCGACGCATCCGATGTCGATGCCGCAGTCGCTTCAGCGCGGGCAGCCTTTGCCGATCCGGCCTGGCGCCGCATGACCCAGACCGACCGCGGCAAGCTCGTCTATCGCCTGGCGGAGCTGGTGCTCGAACATTCCGACGAGCTGGCGCTGATCGAGACACGCGACAATGGCAAGCTGCTCAAGGAAATGCGGGCGCAGATGCGCGCCATACCGGATTCCTACAGCTATTTCGCCGGAATGGCCGACAAGCTGCTGGGCGACACCATCCCCGTCAACAAGCTTGACATGCTGAACTTCAACATGCGCGAGCCGCTTGGCGTCATCGGCATGATCACGCCGTGGAACTCGCCGCTGATGCTGCTCACCGGCACCTTGGCGCCTTGCCTTGCCATCGGTAACACCGTTGTCATCAAGCCGTCCGAACACGCCACCGCCTCGACGCTGGCGCTGGCCGAACTGATCATGGAAGCCGGCTTCCCCGCCGGCGTCGTCAATGTCGTG
Organism: Mesorhizobium sp. M7A.F.Ca.AU.001.01.1.1; assembly: GCF_004022735.1. Lineage (NCBI taxonomy): Bacteria > Pseudomonadati > Pseudomonadota > Alphaproteobacteria > Hyphomicrobiales > Phyllobacteriaceae > Mesorhizobium > Mesorhizobium sp. M7A.F.Ca.AU.001.01.1.1. The sequence goes on along the minus strand of NZ_RZPF01000618.1, from coordinate 1,162 downwards.
ACCGGCACCGGCACCAGCGCCGGCGACGCGCTGACGCGTCATCCCGACATCGCCAAGATCGTCTTCACTGGCAGCACGGCCACCGGCCGGCGGATCGCCACCAACGCGGCCGCAAACCTGGTTTCGTGCCAGATGGAGCTTGGCGGGAAATCACCTCAGGTCGTCTTTGCCGACGTCGACTTCGACCATGCCGTCAACGGCGTCGTCTCCGGCATCTTCGCGGCCGCCGGCCAGAGCTGCGTTGCCGGATCGCGCTGCTTCGTCGAGGCCAGTATCTATGACCGTTTCGTCGACGCGCTGGTCGAGCGCGCCAGGCGGGTCAGGGTGGGCCACCCCCTGAATGACGATACCGACATGGGTCCGCTGGCGCTGTCGGCACAACTTGCCAAAGTTGAAAGCTACGTCGCCTCGGGCGTCCATCAGGGGGCGAGGATCGCGGCCGGTGGCCGCAGACCGCAATCGGCCGCGCTCGCGGAAGGCTGGTATTTCGAGCCGACCGTCATGGTCGACGCCCGCAACGACATGGACTTCATGCAGGAGGAAATCTTCGGTCCGGTCGTCGGCGTCATCCCCTTCTCGTCGGAAGAGGAGATGACCGCGCTCGCCAATGACACGCGCTACGGACTGTCCTCCGGCATCTGGACCAAGGACATCGACCGCGCGCTGCGCTTTGCCCGCAATGTCGATGCCGGAACCGTCTGGATCAACACCTATCGCGCCTCGTCGTTCATGTCGGCCAATGGCGGCTTCAAGGAAAGCGGCTATGGCCGCAGGGGAGGCTTCGACGTGATGGAGGAGTTCTCGCGGCTGAAGAACATCATGATCGATTATTCCGGGCTCATGCAGGACCCATTCGTCATCCGCCTGCGCTGAGCATCACCCACACCGACCACAAAGGACGGGACAACAGAAATGAAATTTGCAGTGTCGCTGACCATGGAGCGCTTCTCGCCCGACATGCCGATGTCGAAGGTGAAGAGCAATCTGCTCGAGCTGGCGCAGATGGCCGACGCGGGCGGCTTCGAGACGCTGTGGACGGCAGAGCATCATACGATCGAGTGCACCATCTCGCCCAATCCGTTGATGACCCTGACCTGGCTGGCGCAGCACACGCAGCAGATCCGGCTTGGCACCTCGACGCTGGTGGCGCCGTACTGGAGCC
>NZ_RZPF01000617.1:0-3989 GCF_004022735.1 Mesorhizobium sp. M7A.F.Ca.AU.001.01.1.1 | reverse complement strand
CACCAGTGTGCTGGCCGAAACCTCGACCAAGGATACCTCGGCCGGACAGGCGCGTGTCGCCAGCGTCCTCAACGAACTCGACAAGCCGCTGCTCGAGGAGGTGATGCAGGATCTGGAAGCCGCCGGCACGCCTGATCTCGACGGCGTGCGAGCCCGGCTGTTTGCTTTCGACGATCTGCCGCTGCTCACCCAGAAAGCGCGGGTGCTGCTGTTCGACGGGCTATCGACGGAGCTGGTCACGCTGGCCTTGCGTGGCACGTCGGCCGCCCTTGCAGAATCGGTGCTGTCGGCCATCGGCGCCCGCTCGCGGCGCATGATCGAAGCCGAGCTCGGGCAGGGCTCGGACGGGATCCCCCTCGCCGATATCATGGCGGCCCGCAAGACGATCGTGACGACGACGATCCGGCTGTCGCGCGAAGGCGCCTTCGAACTCCCCTCGACCCAAGACGCCGCCTAGGACCGCGCCATGGCTGACGCGGTCGACAAGGATTCGAAAACCGAAGAGGCGACGGAAAAGAAGATCCGCGACACCATCGAACAGGGCAAGCTGCCCCATTCGCGGGAGACAGCGCTCTTTGCCTCGTTCGTTGCCATACTGGTGTTCACCGTCTTCTACGCCAAGGATGCGATCATCGATCTCGGCATGTTCCTGTCGATGTTCCTGGAGAAGCCGGAAGCCTGGCCGATGGACACGGAGACCGACGTCATCGCGCTTTACAAGATCGTCCTGCTCGAGGTCGGCCGCGCCGTCCTGAGCTTGATGGTGCTGCTGACCGTCGCCGGCGTCGGCGCCTCGGTGTTCCAGAACATGCCGCAATTCGTAGGCGAGCGGGTCCGGCCGCAACTCTCGCGTATTTCGATCGCCAAGGGTTGGAACAGGCTGTTCGGCATCCAGGGTTGGGTCGAGTTCCTGAAGTCACTCGGCAAGGTCGGGTTTGCCATCGTCGTGCTGAGCTTCACCCTGTCGGAAGACCACCGCAAGCTGCTCGCCGGGATGATCACCAATCCGGTCGCCTTCGGTCTCGTCATCCGCGGCATCGCCGTCGACATCCTGGTGGCGATCGTCTTCGTCATGGGGCTGATCGCGGCAGTCGACATCGTCTGGTCGCGCTTCCACTGGAAGCAGGATCTGCGCATGAGCAAGCAGGAGGTCAAGGACGAGTTCAAACAGTCCGAGGGCGACCCGATCGTCAAGTCGCGGCTGCGCTCGCTGGCGCGCGACCGGGCGCGCAAACGGATGATGACGGCGGTGCCGCGCGCGACGCTGATCATCGCCAACCCGACGCACTTCTCGATCGCGCTGAAATATGTGCGCGACGAGGACTCGGCGCCCATGGTGCTGGCCAAGGGCCAGGATCTGGTGGCGCTCAAGATCCGCGAGATCGCGCGGGAACACAACATCCCGATCTTCGAGGACGTGGCGCTCGCCCGCTCCATGTACAAGCAAGTTTCGGTCGATAATGTGATCCCGTCACAATTCTACCAGGCCGTCGCCGAACTGGTGCGGATCGTCTACTCGAAAAAGGCTGAGCGCAGACAGATTTCATGAACCGGCAACCGCACGCAAAATCCCGCGAGATCATCGTCGCCAGCGCCATCGAGCAGGTGGTGGGCGAACTGAGGCTGATCGATGTCGCCGACTACATCGCCTTTATCCGGCTGGAGCATTTCGCATGCCTGTCGGACCTGGTCGATTCAGCGGTTGAGTTGTTCTTCATGCCGGGTACTCTGCGGCTCGGCCATGGTGGTGAGGCGCATGTCGACTGGAGCGGCAGCCCGCGCATCGTGCTCGATCTGGAACTGAGGCCGCCCGGCGTCACCGTCTATTTCCAGCTGACGCTGAGCGAGCTCGGCGCGTCGGTGGCGGTCAACTACGTATCGTTCGAGAAGCCGGGCGAAGACCCGGAGCGCAACACGGCGCTGCTCGAAGCGGTGATCGAAGAGGCGCGTATCCGCAAGGTCGAGCCGCTGGCCTATCGCTGACCGTCGGTCGCTTTCGAAGCGCTGCCGAATTCCCCTATTCGATCAAGCCCAGCCGCAGCGCCTTGGCAACGGCCTGGTTGCGATTGACGGCGTTGAGCTTCTGGGTCGATTGGGTCAGATACTGGTTGGCGGTGTGCACCGACAGTTTCAGGAGTCGCGCGATCTCCTCGCTGGTGTTGCCGTTGGCGGTCAGCTTCAGGCATTCGAGTTCGCGCTTGGAGATTGCACGCATGCGGCCGGCATCGCTCGGGCGGATGCGGGCGACTGCGGCGAACAACGAAAAGCAACGAGCGTGGATCTCGTAGAGAGCGTCCTGCGACAGGGTGATCTCCGAGCCCAGGAAAACGACAAGGCCGCATTGGCCGCGGTCGGCGTGGACGGGGAAGGCGATGCCGCTGGTGCCGGGCGCCAGCGGCGCCATCTGCTGCGTCCAGGCGAGATTGCCGAACATCTCGGCCATGGCGGTGACGCCGTCATCCGTCCACCAGCGCGGTTCGGTCGAGATGCGCGTGTGACGCACGATCTCCTCGCCATTGGCGCCTGAAATGAACTTCGTCGCCACGGCAATCCCGGGATAGTCGGAATCAAGGCAAGGAACGAGCCGCGCCCGTTCGGGCGAGGGGCTGACGAAGAACAGGCCGAAAGCCGAGGCGTTGATGTCGACGGCGATCCAGCGGCAGCGGCGCACGGCGTCGGGAATGGTGACCGCGTGATGGGTTTCGGAGCTAAGGGTGAAGGCGCCGAACGGCTTGCGCTGCTCGTTGAAAAGGGCTTCGGCGGCTTCCTTGATATCGGCGTGTTTCAAATGATGCCGCTCCTGATCGCCGTGGCGATGGCCATCGCGCGGTTGCTGGCCGCGAATTTCTGGATGGCGTGGGTGATGTAGCTGTTGACGGTGTTGGAGGAGACGCCAAGGATGACGGCGACCTCGTCGGTGGTCTTGCCTTCGGAAACCCAGAACAGGCATTCGCGCTCGCGATCCGACAACGGATCCTGCATGGCGGCGGCGGCGATCAGTTGTGGGATGTGCGAGAGCGCGTAGCAGCATTTCAGCTGCGCCCGCATCAGCGCCGGCTGGTCGATGCTGCCGGCTGTCGCTGCCGAGAACAGAGCGAACAGGCGCTGGCGGCCGACATTCAGGCGCAGGGAATAGATCTCTGCATGGCCGAGCACATCGAGAAGGCGGGCTTCCTCGCCGGTGATCAACCCGTCAGCTTCGGGCGCGTGAGATGCTACCAGCGGCTGCGGACGAATGCCGGGCGCGACGGTGAGCGCGCCTTGCGCAAGCCCGGCGATCAGCCGCTTGCCGATCAACTCGATGGCGTCGAAAATCCAGTTGGAGGAGACGATGCGCGCATCGTTGCGGTCCTGATCGTGGACGATGGCGACCAGCATGTAGCTGTCGGCGCCGATCTCGGCGGTCAGTTGCATGAAAAAGCTGGTGAGATCGCCGCGCGACGTCAGGCGCGAGCCCAATGTGTCGGATTGAAGTAGCGCGGCGGGACTGCTCATTCTCGTTGCTTTTGGCCGGAATCGTTTCTGCTGTCCGGATGCTGGAAGTCAGCCGCCGAACCCGAATACACATTACTTTGACGAAGACACACGCGTGGCGCAGGGCTGCACCGAACCAAATCCCGAATCCATTCAGGGAACGCGAAGCCGTCCGCGTCTGGTGCCGGAAAAGCTCCGGAACAAAAGACTTTGGGTGGTCGCCGCGCCCCCCAGGACCGGCTGATTCGGGTTTAATCTACCCGCAGTTGAATCTGACATCAAACGCGATTTGACAAAATCGAATCTGATGGACTCCGGCGCGACTCACAGCTCGGTTTTCGCGCCCTGGACAGACGACCGGGACGCGAAAGTCTTCGCCGGCCACCTCGGCGGCTGGTCGATTTCGCCAGGCTCGGGAGCATTGGACAGACGGGCGCGCCGGTTGCTGTGCCGAAGGGGGTGCCTTGGCCCGATAGTCGGAGCCGGGCGATGTTGCCGCCCGGTCCCGGTGGTCC
>NZ_RZPF01000616.1:0-3991 GCF_004022735.1 Mesorhizobium sp. M7A.F.Ca.AU.001.01.1.1 | reverse complement strand
CTGCGGAAGAAATCGATAGTGTTGCCGAAGCCATGATGTTCTTGCGGAAATGGCCAACGGGACGGCGCGGTCCGGTTTATCAGTGCGCGCTGAACTGTTGCTCGGCCGCCTTGTCGGGCCAGATGTCGGCCGAGGAAGCAAGGAAAGCGTTCACCGGCTTTGCCCGCATCACGCGCCTTCTCGACGATGACATGGCTTTGCCGGTAGGCGGCGAAGGCAAGGCAAGCGTGCACGCATTGCGGCGATAGGCTGTTGTCCTGACGGTCCTACAAGGTCTCGCGCTGCAGCGGCGCGGGGATCTCGTTGTGCAATGCGCTCCGGGATGGGGCCTCGAAAGTTCGTCCTACATGGCGCACTTTCACAGCGGACGGTCGTCGTTCATGCTTACTTCAGTCACGAGCTTGCGGCGAAGCGCCATGGTGTAGTCGTCTGGCCCCTTCGGCGTCATGACGAAGGCCTGGGAACCGCCAATGACCGATTTGGCAAAATAGGATGCCAGAGGTTGGTCGGGATTCTCATCCTCCGTCGGGATGGCGATGGCATTGATCGTATATCCCTTGGCTATGGCGTTCGACCTGCTCGGCTGGACGGGAAGCCCGTCGTTGTTCTCGCCATTGGAGGAGATATCGATGACTTTCTTTGCGGCCTTTCCCGGGAACTGGTCGAGCAGGAGACTGCCGATGTCGATAGCCGAGGAGACGGATGTTCCGCCACGCCCTCTGCGGATGAAGCCGGTATCGCCTTTCCTGCTGATCACCGCAGCCGCCGCTTCGGCATCTTCCAGTCCGCAGATGCTTGTCCACGGCAGCACGACGCGCGCGTGTCCGGGGCTCGACCACTCAAAATAGGCAACGCCGATGCAACCAATATAATTCCGGCTGATGGCGGCGATGATCTCTGGCGAGGTGAGTGCCGCGGCATGTCCCTCGCGTTGCATATCGGCGATCTTCGGATCGATGGATGACGAAAAGTCGACCGCGAACACGATGGCGACGTCAACGTTCGCGGCATGGGCCGAGGCCCCCCAAAACAGCGAAGCTGCAAGTATTCCTGTCACTCTCGAGATTGAACCGGCCGGCGTCAGGAGACTGCCCCAGCCTGTCGCCCGCACCAGTTTGCGAAAGGATGGGGGGCCGGCGTCCTGATGATACACACTGCCAAACATGTCATTCTCCATCTCGACATCCGGTCGTTTCAAAAAGCGGGTTCAACATGTGGAAATCTGGCGGGTGGCCTTGGTGCCCACGCCGAAGAGCAGCAGATCGGCCTTGGTCCACAAGAGATAACAGCCGAGCAAGGTCAGTGGCATGGCGAGGGCCGCGAAGGAGCCGCTCCACCAGACCTCAGGCAAAGCGCGGGCGAGGGCCACTGTCGTCGCCAGCATTGCCGGCAACCGGCTGGCGAGCACCGCACTGCGGAACGGATCGGGCCAAGCGGCCGGCCAGATCGGAATTGGCGTGCCGGGCCTGTGGAAGGTGCTGCCGAATTTGCCCAGCGCATGCAGCAGGCCGGAGGTCGCCGCAAGCAATGGATCGCCGAGCAGCAACAGGGCAATGCCGAGCCCGATCGCACCCAGGCCCGACAGGAAGTCGCCTAGACGGTTGAGGGCGGGATCGGGAGCATCCGGCCTTGCCCAGGCCCGGTGATAGGCCTCGCCGCCCCAGAAGAAGACCAGGGTGGTCAAGGTCAGCGCAACAGTGCCATGGCTGCCAGCGAAATATTCGATCACCGCCATGGTGACGCTGCTTCCCTCATGCAAGCCGACCGGCGCGGTGGCAATCTGGATCGCCAGACCGACAATGAGGCCGAGCGCATTGCCGCTGTTGTAGTAGCCACCCGGTCCCTTCATGCGGGCGCGAAGCGCCGATACCAAATGTGCGACCGGAAGAAGGATTGTCCGCGCATCCATCACTGCGCCCCCGCGACAAGTCCGGCCGGGTCTGGAATACGTTTCGCATCACCGGCAAGGGCCATCACATTCCTCCACTGGACCTGAATTGTTGGGATGACGATCGCCCGCCCGATTTGCGGACGCAGTTGCAAAGGCAGGGGCCGCGTCGAAGGATTGAACCGAAGCGGTTCGCAAGGACGTGCGTGCCTGCAGCGCTCGGTTCGACATTGCAACGGACAGGATCGCACCCAGGATGATGCCGGCACCCAAGACGCTCGCGGACGAGCTCCGCTCGCCGAGAAAGATTGCCGCGCCCAGCGCCCCGAAAACGCTTTCTGCGCTGACGATCACGGCGGCGTGGCTGGCCGGCGTAAAGCGGAGGGCAACCGTCTGTATGCCGAAGGCAATCGCAGTGGAGAACACGCCGAGGATGGCCAGTTCCGGGCCGGCTGCGGATGCGGCGGCCAGCGACAGATTGCCTTGCATTGCACCGAGCGGCAGGGCGAAGGCTGCGGCGCCGAAGAACTGTGTCGCGGCAGCGGTGAACGGCCGCGCATGCACCTGCATGTGCCGGCCCAGCTCGACTGCCCAGAGCGCATAGCAGGCAGCCGAGAGGACAGCGGTAAGATCGCCACTGCTGAACCCGGCTATCCCATCCGACAACAGCAGGGCTCCAACAAGGGTCAATCCGGCGGCGATTGTAAGACTCGCTGTCGGACGTTCGCCTACGAGAAACCAGGCGGCCAGCGGTGTCATTACCGTTGCCGTGCTTACCAGGAAGCTCGCATTGGTGACGGAGGCCCCGAGATAGCAAAGCTGCTGGAGCGTGATGGAGATGGCAAACAGCGCGCCCACCTTGGCCAAGCTGGAAAAATAGTCCGGCCCGAGCGGAAGCCGCTTCTCCATGAAGACAAAGGGCAGCACAAGCAGCCCGCCGATCAGGCATCGCAGACCCACAGCACTCAGCGCGTCGAGATGCACAAGCACCATCTTTTGCGAGACATTGCCGAAGCCCCACAAAGCGGCTGCAAACAGCAGCAGCAAATTGGCTCTTGTCCTGGACACGCGCCCCCCTCGAACCAAGCCTTTCGTTGACTTGGTCGCCTTAATTTAGCAAAGCCTAAACAGCCTGCCGTTACGGCAGCGCTTGAGCGCGAAGGCCGACTGTTGCGAAGCGTTAGTTTTGAGTTAGGATTTCGTCAGGCTGGGATAGCAAATGCAAAGTGAGGACAGCGGCGCTGCAAATAGAATCTCACTCTTCGGCGGTTTCCGGATTGAAAATGAAACGGCCGGCCCGCTTCGGCTGACCGGGAAACGAGGGCCGGCAATCATCGCCTATCTGGCCCGGTGTCCGGGCATGGCGGCGACGCGGGAGAGGCTGGCTGACCTCCTATGGGGCGACAGCGACGCTGAACATTCGCGCAACAGCCTTCGGCAGGCCCTCAGTGTCCTGCGCCAGGATCTGGCGCGAGAGGGGGTGGATCTCATCCATTCCAGCGGTGAGTTGATCGCCCTGAGGCCAGAGCTGGTTCAAGTCGACGTGGAGAAGTTCGAAACGGGTCTCTCGGCCCGTTCCGCCCAGGAGCTGGCGAAGGCCTTGGCGAACTACACCGGGCCCTTCCTCGACGGGCTTTATCTGGGAAGCAATGCGTTCGATGACTGGATCACATCGGAACGCGACAGGCTGCTCGGCCGCGCGCTTGAGTCCTTCGAAAAACTGGCCCGTCTCGTCGACCCCGATGCCGGGCTGATCCTGGCCGATCGTATTCTGACCATGGAACCGACACGGGAAGAATCCTATCGGCTCAAGATGGAATTGCTGCTCGCATGTGGCCAACGCGACAGGGCAATCAGGACATACGAAGCTTGCAGAAGCATGCTGAAGAAGGAGTTCGGCGTCGAAGCCGGCCCTGAAACGCGGGCGCTTTGGCAATCTCTGTTGCTTGCCGCCGACGACGCTTCAAATGTGCTGTCGACAAATGGTGTTCCGTCCAGCCAGCGCCTTGGGCGTCCGTCCATCAGCGTTGCCGACTTCGTTAATCTGACCGGAAAGCAAGGCGACGACTTTTTCGCCAAGGGACTTGTCCAGGACATCACGAC
>NZ_RZPF01000615.1:0-3993 GCF_004022735.1 Mesorhizobium sp. M7A.F.Ca.AU.001.01.1.1 | reverse complement strand
GTATAGGCGGCACCTCCTTGTTTGCCGACACCTCGATCGACAACGGCTTCAAACTGACCGCTTCCGTGCTGGAAAAGGCGATCACGCCGAAGACCAAATGGCTGCTGATGAACTCGCCGTCGAACCCGTCGGGTGCCGCCTATACCGAGGCCGAACTGCGCGCTCTGGCCGACGTGCTGTTGAAGCATCCGCATGTCTGGACGCTGACCGACGACATGTACGAGCACCTGACCTATGGCGATTTCGTCTTCAAGACCATCGCCGAGGTCGAGCCTAAGCTCTACGAGCGCACGCTGACCATGAACGGCGTGTCGAAAGCCTATGCAATGACCGGCTGGCGCATCGGTTATGCGGCGGGCCCGGTCCAACTGATCAAGGCGATGGACATGATCCAGGGTCAGCAGACATCGGGCGCCTGCACCATCGCGCAATGGGCATCCGTCGAGGCGCTGAATGGCCCGCAGGATTTCATCGCCAAAAACAAGGCGATCTTTCAAGGCCGTCGCGACCTCGTCGTCTCGATGCTCAACCAGGCGCGCGGCATCACCTGTCCGTCGCCGGAAGGGGCCTTCTATGTCTATCCCTCCTGCGCCCAGTTGATCGGCAAGAAGACCAAGGCCGGCAAGCCGATCGACACCGACGAAACCTTCTGCTCGGAATTGCTCGAAGCCGAGGGCGTCGCGGTGGTGTTCGGCTCGGCCTTCGGCCTCGGCCCCAACTTCCGCATCTCCTACGCCACCTCGGAGACGCTTCTGGAGGAAGCCTGCACGCGCATCCAGCGCTTTACGGCTTCGCTGACCTGAGCGGCGCACTTTGAACGCAGAACCCGGCTTCACTGCCGGGTTTTCAATGGGCCGTCAGCCTCACGCCTCGTGCTTGGTCTCTTTGGCCGAGCGCGCCTCGGCCGGCGCCAGCACGGCAACCAGCAGTGCGGCGGTGAGGAACGCGCCGATCGCCGCCGTCAGCATGGCGGCATGGAAGCCGCCAGCATAGGCGGCAGCATAGAGTTCATGCACGCCGCTTTCGCCCATCGCCGCATCGGTTGCGAAATCATGCCGCGAAATTGCAGCACGAGCGACCGCTTCCGCGTTGGCGACACCGGCATCGCCGAGATACCCGGTCAAAAGGTTGGTTGCCCGCATGCTCATCAAGGCGCCGAGCAAGGCGATGCCGATGGCAAGACCGCTCTGGCGGGTGGCATTGATGACCGCCGACACCATGCCCGAGCGTTCGCGCGGCGCATAGGACATGGCGGCAGCGCTGCCGGTCGGGATTGCAAGCGCATTGCCGAGGCCGCCGATGGCGAACAGAAGGCACAGCATCGCGTAGGACGTCGAAGGACCGGCCCAGCACATGCCGAGCATGGACAGGCCGATAGCAACATAGCCGATGCTCATCAGCGCGGAGTGACCATAGCGCGCGCTCAGCCTGCCGATCCACGGCGACACCACGATCTGGACGATGAAGGCCGGCGCCATGCGCAGGCCGGTCTGCGTCGGCGACCAGCCCTGCACCTGCTGCAGGAACATCGAGAAGAAGAAGACGCTGGAATAGGAGGTGAAGCCGAGCGCGAACGAAGCGACATTGGCGACGGCAAAGCGGACGTCACGGAACAGGCCAAGCGGCAGCATCGGCCGTGCCGTGCGCGCCTCGAAGCCGAGGAAAGCACCCAGGCCGACGACACCTGCGATGAGCGCCGTGACCGTCCTTGGCTCGCCCCAACCATTCTCGCCGGCCGAGATCAGGCCAAAGGTCAGCGCCCCCAGCCACAGGATGCTGAGAGCCAGGCCGACGAGATCGAGATGGGCATGTTCGGGATGCGCCGTCTCGTTGATCGAAGCAGCACCGAGCGCGATCGTGATCAGACCAAGCGGCAGGTTGATAAGGAAGATGCTTTGCCAGCCGACGGTCTCGACCAGGATGCCACCGAGGACGGGACCAACGAGCAGAGAGGTGGCGGCGAACGACGCCCAGCCGCCAATGACGCCGGCGCGCTGGCGCGCATCGGGAAAGGCTTGCGTCAGGATCGACAGCGCGCCTGGAATGAGCAGCGAGCCGGCGATGCCCTGTACGACCCGGCCGGCCAGCAGCACCGGCAAATTGGGCGCGACGGCGCAGATCAGCGAGCCGGCCACGAAGATGCCGACGCCGGCCAGCCATGAGCGCTTGCGGCCATAGCGGTCGCCGATCAGGCCGGACGACAGCATGAAGGCCGACAGGCACAGCGTGTAGGCGTCGACCACCCATTGCAGGCCGCCGAAATCGGTTTGCAACGCCTGCTGGATGGTCGGCAGCGCGACATTGACGATGCTGACGTCGAGCAGAGCCACGAACGAACCAAGATAGACAGCGGCGACCAGGGGCAAACGGTGCTTTGACATGGCTATGTCCGGACGTGAGTTTCGCAAATTACTGGCCGACGGTCAGTTGAACGGGCGGCATGGCGCTGTCGATCCGGCGACTGAGTATGGCCTGCGCCATGGTACGGGACTCGCCGCGAGTCGCCCTCTTCTGAAAATGTTGCGGCTGGAATAGAAGCCGGGTTCCTGCGGACTGAGCATTCAGCCGTCATATTGTTCCGATGTCACCGCTTCCAGCCAGTCGGCATGGACATCGTCGAGCGCCTCCTGCATGGCGATATGCGTCATCGCCGATTTCGGCGCCGCGCCATGCCAGTGTTTTTCGCCAGGCGCGAACGAGATGACGTCGCCCGCCCTGATCTGCTGGATCGGGCCGCCCCACGTCTGGGCAAGCCCGGCGCCCACCGTCACGTAGAGCGTCTGGCCAAGCGGATGCGTATGCCAGTGGGTGCGCGCGCCCGGCTCGAAGCTGACCAGCGTGGCTCGCAGCCGCGCCGGCGCCTCTTTCTCGATGATCGGCGTCTGCAGCACCCGGCCGGTGAAGTATTTTTCCGGCGCGATGACGGTCGGCACGCTGCCGCAGGCAATGATCTTCATGGGTCGATGGTCCTTCAAAACAGCGGGCGACGGGTCGCCAGCTTCAGTTTCCGCCGATATCGGCCGACGTGCAACAGCTTCCGGCTGCCAGCCCCCTATATGGCCAGCACGGGTCCACGGCCGAGCAAAGGATTTCTATTTTCCTTGCCCTGCCGGCAAACAAGTGGGACGATGGCTTTGGGCAGGTGGACTTGAAAAGAACCCCGCCCGCGACGGTCGAACAGGCCGGCCGCCGCTCAGGACCGATTGACCACGCCTGAACCATGCATGCCAGTCGGTCCTACGGGAAACGCCTGAGTGGAGGTCAGTCATGGGTACTCGCGCCGGAGGACGACGCACGGGACCGAAATGCATTGCCATAGTCGGTCCCTTCGCAAGCGGTAAGACGACACTTCTCGAAGCCATATTGGCCCGTACGGGCTCAATTCCCCGACAAAATCCCGTTTCATCAGGCAACACCGTTTCAGATCATTCGCCCGAGGCGCGCGCCCACGCCATGAGCGTCGAGGCGACGATCGCCACCACCGAATTCATGGGCGAGCAGATCACCTTCGTCGACTGTCCCGGCTCCATCGAATTCTCTTTCGAAGCCGAACCGGTGCTGGCCGCCTGCGACCTCGCGGTGGTCGTGGCCGAGGCCGATGAAAAGAAGATCCCTGCCCTGCAACTGATCATGCGCAAGCTCGACGATCTCGGCGTGCCGCGCATCCTGTTTCTCAACAAGGTCGACAAGGCAATCACCGGCGTGCGCGACACGCTGAAGATGCTGCAGCCGGCCAGTGCCGTGCCATTGCTGCTGCGCCAGATTCCGCTGCGCAAGGACGGCGTCGTCATTGGTTCGATCGACCTGGCGCTGGAGCGCGCCTACATCTATCGCGAATATGCCGAAAGCGAGGTGGCGCAGATTCCCGGCGACGAGAAGGCGCGCGAGCTCGAAGCGCGTTTCTCGATGCTGGAGACGCTGGCCGACCATGATGACCAGTTGATGGAACAGCTGCTCGAGGAGATCGAACCGCCCAAGGACGCGATCTTCGAC
>NZ_RZPF01000614.1:0-4011 GCF_004022735.1 Mesorhizobium sp. M7A.F.Ca.AU.001.01.1.1 | reverse complement strand
GCGCTGCACCAAGGCAAAGGGACAGGACGGAATTTATCTCCGCATCAGGCGGAAAAATCGATCTGAATTTCCCGGCGAGTGCCCGGAAACCTCCGCGCCCGCACCTGGCGGGAGCACGAGAAAACGCAGCGCCGCCACCAGCCCGATGGCGCCGATCACCAGAAAGGCTACTCGAAAATCCACAAGATCGAGAGCGGGGCGATCCCTGACGATCTGCGACAGATTAAGGATCGCCGCCGCCACCGCGACGCCAAACAGCATCGCCACCTGCTGCAGCATCGAGGACAGCGTCGCCGCCGAGCTTCGTTGCGACGCATCGATGTCGGCGAAGGCCAGCGTGTTAAGGGCGGTGAACTGCATCGAGCGCGACAGGCCGGCAATCAGCATCAGCGCCACCACCAGCGCTTGCGGCGTCTGCGGCGAGATCGCTCCGCAAGCCATGATCGAGGCCGAGGCGATGATGCCGTTGACGACCATCACTGAGCGGAAACCGAAACGGCGCAGCGTCGGCGTGGTCACCGTCTTCATGCCGAGATTGCCAAGGAAATAGGCCAGGATCATCAAGCCGGCATCGACAGGCGAAAGGCCGAAGCCAACCTGGAACAGCAGCGGCAGCAGGAACGGCGTGGCGTTGATCGCCACCCGGAAAATGGTGCCGGCGGCAAGCGTCGAGATGGCGAAGGTCAGCACCTTGAACGAGGAGAGATCGAGCAGCGGATGCGGCGCGCGCCTGAGATGGCGCACCGCCAGCCAGCCGAGGACGATGCCGGCTACGATCAGCAGCGCTGTCGGCAGCACGCCGTCCTCGGGATGCGCGATACGCTCGAGACCGTAGAGCAGCAAGGCAAGTCCCGCCGATGTCAGGAAAAAACCGGGCCAGTCGAGCGGCTTGGGGTCGGCCTCGCGGTCGCCTGGGATGAAACGGGCGACCAGCGCCAGCCCGATCACGCCGAGCGGGATGTTGATGAAGAAATTCCAGTGCCAGGACAGATAGGTGGTGATGAAGCCGCCGAGCACCGGCCCGACCACCGGCGCAAACAGTGCTGGCCAGGTGATCAGCGCCGTGGCGTTGAGCAGTTCGGATTTCGGCGCATTGCGCAGGACGAGAATGCGCCCAACCGGCGTCATCAGCGCGCTGCCGAGCCCTTGCACGACACGTGCGGCGACGAACTGGGTCAGGGTTTGCGAGAGGCCGCAGGCGAGCGAAGCCAGGGTGAACAGGACGATCGCCAGCAGGAAGATGTTGCGCGCCCCGAACCGGTCGGCGAGCCAGCCCGACAGCGGCACGAACACCGCCATGGTCAGCATGTAGACGGTGATGCCGATGCTCATCGCCACCGGCGACACGCCGAAGGAGGCGCCCATCTGCGGCAGCGATGTCGAGATGATCGTCGAATCCAGCAACTGCATGAAGAAGGCGATGGCGACGATCAGCGCCACGCGCCGCGCATGGATGGCCGTTTCGGACAAGGTTGCGGTCTCGGGAATGGCAGTCATGACGGAACCGGTTTGAACAGCATCTCCCCGGCGGCGTCCAGAGACGTCGCAACAAACTTTCGTGTGCCGCCATGGCCTGCTATGGAATGGATGGGGCCGTCGAGGAGAGTATACGCGTAACATGAAGCCCATCTACATCGACTACCTCAATGCCCTCGACATCGATGCCCTTGCCATGACCGATGGCGAAATCATCGCCGCCGTCGAGGCTGGCCTGGTGGCGCAAGGCAAGGGCCAGACGGTGATCGAACCGCGCGTCCATCTCGAGCCGGACCCGTCCTTCCACGGCCATTTCAATGTGTTGCGCGGCTACGTCGCGCCGCTCGACACGGCCGGCGTCAAGATCGTCGGCGACTATGTCGACAATTACCTGCATGGCCTGCCTTCCGAATTCGGCATCCTCAACCTGTTCGACCCGCGCACCGGCGCGCCGCGCGCCATCCTCGACGCCACCGTCATCACCGACATGCGAACCGGCGCCGTCACCGCCATCGGCGCCAGGCATCTGGCGCGCAAGAATTCCAAGGTGCTGGCCCATATCGGCGCGCGCGGCACCGCCTACTGGAATGTGCGCCTGCTCGACCATCTCTTCGACTTCGACGAGATTCGCGTCCATTCGCGCCGCCCGGAAAGCCGCGACGGTTTTGCCGCCGAACTCTCCGCCGATCTCGGCAAGACGGTCACAGCGGTGGCCGACTGGAAAAGCTGCATCGAGGGCGCCGACATCGTCGTCGAGGCCTCGCGGCTGCCGGAGCCGCAGCCGCTGCTGAGGACCGAATGGATCAAACGGGGCGCACTGGTCGTGCCCTATGGCACGATGAGCGCGGTCGAACTGTCGTTGACCGACATCATGCAGAAAATGGTCGTCGACGATTGGGGCCAGTGCAAGGGCGGCAAGTTCGGCTCGCTACGCGCCCATGTCGAGACCGGGCGGCTGAGCGAGCAGACGCTGCATGCCGAGCTCGGCCAGATCGCCGCCGGCCTGAAAGTTGGGCGCGAAAGCGACGACGAAACGATCCTGTTCTGGCATCGTGGCCTGTCGCTGTCTGATATCGCATTGGGCAAGGCGATGCTGGCCAAGGCGCAGGCGCAAGGCATCGGCCAGAGACTGCGCTTCGCATGAGCGCGCTCGTCCTCACCGGAACCGGCGTCGGCGTTGGCGATGTCGCTGCGGTCGCCCGCGATGGGCGCAAGGTGGAGATCGGACCCGATGTCATCGGCAGGCTGGAGAAGGCACGAAAAGTGCTCGACCAGGCTGCAGCGTCCAGCCAGCAGATCTATGGCTTGAACACCGGGCTCGGCGCCAATCTCGGCACTGCTGTAGAGGGCGATGCCGGAGCCTTCCAGCGCCAGTTGCTGGAGGGACGCAGCGGCGCCGTCGGCGAAGGATTGCCGGTCGATGCCGTGCGGGCAAGCATGGCCGCGCGTGCAGCGATGCTGTCGGTTGGCGGATCCGGCCTTTCGTCTTCCGTCTTCGTTGCTTTGCTCGACGCGCTCAATGCCGGCGTCCATCCCGTCATGCCCTCGCTCGGTTCGATCGGAGCCGGCGACCTGGTGCTGATGACGGCACTCGCCCGCATGCTCACCGGCGAAGGCGAAGCCGACTATCAGGGCCGTCGCATACCGGCGGCCAAGGCGCTGATGATGGCGCGCCTCGCCCCGATCAGCCTGGCGCCCAAGGACGGGCTATCGCTGATCAACGCATCGGCGGTTTCCGCCGGCAGCGGCGCACTTGCGGTGACGGATGCCCTCACTGCCCTGGCCCAGCAACAGCATGCCGGGGCTCTGACCATGGAAGGTTTTGGTGCCAACCGCACCATCCTCGACCCGCGCCTGCATATGGCGCGCCCGGCGGCCGGCCAGCAGGAAGCAGCCAAGGTGCTGCACAATCTGCTCGTCCGAGACGACGCGCCGGCACCGACCACCTTGCAGGACCCGCTGTCGATCCGCTGCATGCCATCGGTCCATGGCGCACTGATCGAGGCGATCGGCCAGGCGAGACAGGCTGTCGAGATCGAGCTCAACGCCGCCGCCGACAACCCGCTGGTGCTGGGCGATGATGAACTGGTACTGTCGACCGGCAATTTCCACACCGCCGCACTGGCGCTCGCCTTTGAGACGCTCGGCCTGGCGATCGCCCAATGTGCCGCGGCCAGTGCCGCGCGCTTCATTCAGCTCACCGGTTCGGGCCGCAATGGCCTGCCGAAATATCTGTCGCCGGTCGGCGGCGCCTCGGCCGGCTTCGTGCCGCTACAGAAGACAGTGACCTCGATCCTGGCCGCCATCCGCCACAAGGCCAATCCGGTGATGCTCGACTTTCTGGCCGTGTCGGAGGGCGTCGAGGATCACGCCACGCAGACACCTCTGGCGGTTGCGAAATGCGCAGGGATGATCGCGCTGTGGCGGCGGCTGATCGCCTTCGAATTGATGGCCGCGGCACAGGCCGTCGACCTGCGCGACGGCTTCACACTGGCGCCGCGCACGGCCGCACTTCACGCGGCGATACGCTCGCTC
>NZ_RZPF01000613.1:0-4015 GCF_004022735.1 Mesorhizobium sp. M7A.F.Ca.AU.001.01.1.1 | reverse complement strand
CTTCAGGACACCGCGACCTATTCCGTCATCGGCACCTATCCCTGGATCCTGTCGCCGGTCGGTTTTGTGCTGGTCACCGTCTTTGCCTTCAACGCGCTGGGCGACGGCCTGCGCGACGCCGTCGACCCTTATTGAGGTGCTGAGATGTCCGTCGCGCTCGCCGAATCCTTCGCACCGATCGTCCGTCACGACCATGATGGACGCCAGGACCAGCCGATCATCGATGCCCGCAACGTCGCCGTGGCCTTCAAGGTGGAGCATGGCGTCGTCGAAGCGGTCAAGGACATCTCGTTCCAGCTCTATCGCGGCGAGACGATCGCCATCGTCGGCGAATCCGGTTCGGGCAAGTCGGTGACGGCGCGCACCGTCATGGGCCTGCTGTCACGGCGCGCCACGGTGTCGCCCGGCTCGAGCGTCTGTTATGACGGGCAAAACATCCTGAAATTTCCCGAGAGCGCCCGGCGCAAGCTGCGCGGCAACCGCATCTCGATGATCTTCCAGGAGCCGATGAGTTCGCTCAACCCGATCTATACGGTCGGCAGCCAGATCGTCGAGGCGATCCGGGTGCATCGTAAGGTCAGCCGCAAACAGGCTTGGGCGCGAGCGCTCGAACTTCTGCAGCACGTGCAGATTCCCGATCCTGCCGCGCGGCTCAGACAATACCCGCATCAGCTCTCGGGCGGGCAACGCCAGCGGGTGATGATCGCCATGGCGCTGGCCAACAATCCCGACGTGCTGATCGCCGATGAGCCGACCACGGCGCTCGATGTCACCGTCCAGGCGCAGATCCTGAACCTGATCCGCAGCCTGCAGAAAGAGCTGCGCATGGCGGTGATCCTGATCACCCACGACCTCACCGTGGTGCGCCAGTTCTCCGACTACGTCTATGTCATGCAGCATGGCGAAATGTGCGAGCACAACGCCACCGAACGGCTGTTCGGCGATCCGCGGCATCCCTATACGAGGCGGCTGCTGGCTTCAGAGCCGCACGGGCAGCCGAAGCCGCTGCCGGAGGGTTGTGGCACCATTCTCGAGGCCAGCGGCGTGCGCGTCTCATTCATGCTGCGCCACGGCACCTTTCTGAAACCCGACTGGCGCGAATTGGTCGCCGTCGACGATCTCAGCCTGAAACTCTGTCGTCATGAGACGCTGGGGCTGGTCGGCGAGTCCGGCTCCGGCAAGACCACCTTCGGCCAGGCCCTGCTCCGGTTGATCGACGCCAAGCGCGGCGAGATCCGTTTCGACGGCAAGCCGATCCACGGCCTGTCGCGGGCCGAGATGCGGCCGTTGCGCTCGCGCATGCAGATCGTCTTCCAGGATCCGTTCTCCTCGCTCAACCCGCGCATGACGATCGGCCAGATCATCGAGGAAGGGCTGATCGTCAACAGCATAGGGGCGACGCGGCGCGAGCGGGTCGAACGGGTGCGCGACGCGCTGGTCAGCGCCGGCATGCCGGGCGATATTCTGTCGCGGTTTCCGCACGAATTCTCCGGCGGCCAGCGACAACGGATCGCGATCGCCCGCGCCATAGCGCTCGAACCAGAATTCATCCTGCTCGACGAGCCGACATCGGCGCTGGACCTCTCCGTCCAGGCGCAGATCATCGACCTCCTGCGCAAGCTGCAGGACGAGCGCGGCCTCAGCTACCTCTTCATCTCGCACGACCTCAAGGTGGTGCGCGCGCTATGCCATCGCGTGATCGTCATGCAGAACGGCAAGATCGTCGAGCAGGGCCCCGTCGACGACGTCCTGTCCAATCCCAAGACCGCTTACACCGAACGGCTCGTCAGGGCCGCTTTCGATGTGGCCTGAACATATGCCGGAGGTTAGCATGGCAAGAAATCCCAAGATCACGTTCATCGGCGCCGGCTCGACGGTGTTCATGAAGAACATTGTCGGCGACGTGCTGCAGCGCCCGTCGCTGTCCGGCGCGACGATCGCGCTGATGGACATCAATCCGCAGCGGCTGGAAGAGAGCGCCATTGTCGTCAACAAGCTGATCGCGACGCTTGGCGTCAAGGCGAAGACCGAGACCCATTCGGATCAGCGCAAGGCGCTGGCCGGCGCCGATTTCGTCGTCGTCGCCTTCCAGATCGGGGGCTACGAGCCCTGCACCGTCACTGACTTCGAGGTGCCGAAGAAATACGGCCTGCGCCAGACGATCGCCGACACGCTCGGCGTCGGCGGCATCATGCGGGGCTTAAGGACCGTGCCGCATCTGTGGAAGGTGTGCGAAGACATGCTCGCCGTCTGCCCGCAGGCGATCATGCTGCAATATGTCAACCCGATGGCGATCAACACCTGGGCGATAGCAGAGAAATACCCTGAGATCAGGCAGGTCGGCCTCTGCCATTCGGTGCAGGGCACGGCAATGGAGCTGGCTGAAGACCTCGACCTTCCCTACGAAGGGATCCGCTATCGCTCGGCCGGCATCAACCACATGGCGTTCTATCTGAAGTTCGAGCATCGCCAGCCGGACGGTTCCTACCGCGACCTCTACCCAGATCTCGTGCGCGCCTATCGCGAAGGCCGCGCGCCCAAGCCCGGCTGGAACCCGCGCTGTGCCAACAAGGTGCGCTACGAGATGCTGACCAGGCTCGGCTATTTCGTCACCGAGAGCTCGGAGCATTTTGCCGAATATACGCCCTATTTCATCAAGGACGGCCGCCCGGACCTGATCGAGAAGTACGGCATCCCGCTTGATGAATATCCCAAGCGCTGCATCGAGCAGATCGAGCGCTGGAAGGGGCAGGCTGAAGCCTATCGCTCGGCCGATCGCATCGAGGTAGAGCAGTCCCGGGAATATGCCTCCTCGATCATGAATTCAGTCTGGACCGGCGAGCCGTCGGTGATCTACGGCAATGTCCGCAACAATGGCTGCATCACCTCGCTGCCTCGGGATTGCGCCGCCGAAGTGCCGTGCCTGGTCGATGCCTCCGGCATCCAGCCGACCTATATAGGCGAGCTGCCGCCGCAATTGACCGCGCTGATCCGCACCAACATCAACGTGCAGGAACTGACGGTGCGGGCTCTGATGACCGAGAACCGCGAGCACATCTACCACGCGGCGATGATGGATCCGCACACCGCGGCCGAACTCGATCTCGACCAGATCTGGTCACTGGTCGACGATCTCTTGGCCGCTCACGGCGACTGGCTGCCGGGCTGGGCGCGGGTGGCGCGCAAGACCGAGGCCGCCTGACGACCTCATTTCGGAGCGTCGGGATCCGTCTCTTCCTCGTCATCGCGGGCCTTGATGACATAGGCGCCCTTCAGCCAGCGGTTGAGGTCGATGTCCTTGCAGCGCGTCGAGCAGAACGGAAAGCTGTCGCGCGCCGAGGGCTTGCCGCATTCGGGACAGGGGCGCTTTGGGCGCAAGGGCGTGACTTTGGGATCGGAATTCACAGCCGGGTTCCCGCCAGCCAGCCGCCATGCACCTTGAAGCCTTCGCCGCTCAGCAGCGCGATGGTCTCATACAGCGGCAGCCCGACGATGTTGGTGTAGGAGCCGACCAGCTTGACGACGAAGGCGCCGGCGAGGCCCTGGACGGCGTAGCCGCCCGCCTTGCCGCGCCATTCGCCCGAGGCGATATAGGCGTCGATCTCTTCGCGCGGCAGCCGCTTGAAACGCACCCGCGTCTCGACCAGGCGCTGGCGCAGCTTGCCACCCGGGGTGATAAGGCAGATGCCGGAATAGACCCGATGCGAACGGCCCGACAACAGCCCGAGACAGTTGGCGGCGTCGTCGAGGGTTTCTGCCTTGGGCAGGATGCGCCGCCCGACGGCAACCACCGTGTCGGCGGCCAGCACGAAACCCGGCGCATAGTCGGCTTCGGTCTTCAGTGACGCAAACGCCTTTTCGGCCTTTTCCTTCGACAGCCGCTTGGCCAGCGAGCGCGGATGCTCGGCACGCAGCGGCGTCTCGTCGATATCGGCCGGCAGCACGCGGTCCGGCTCGATCCCGGCCTGCTGCAAGAGCTCGATTCGGCGCGGCGAACCCGAGGCAAGCACCAGCT
>NZ_RZPF01000612.1:0-4039 GCF_004022735.1 Mesorhizobium sp. M7A.F.Ca.AU.001.01.1.1 | reverse complement strand
CGGTGATGGCGGCGGTGAAGAAGTCGTAGAGCTCCATCATCGCTTTGTTGCCGGACGCCGCGACAACCGATTTGTGGAAAGCGAGATCGCGCCGGATGAAGGCATCGCTTCCGCCGTCCGCGACGGTGCCGCGTTCGGCAAGCAGTTGCCGCATCGTCTCAAGATCGGCTGGCGTGTGGCGCATGGCGGCGAGCCGTGCCGCCTCCAGGTCGAGCGCCGCCCGCGCCTCCCACTGATCGCGCAGGCCGGTGCGCTTGACCCGGTCGAGCGCGGCAGAGGCATCGACGGTAGAGCGCACATATGTGCCCGAGCCCTGGCGCGTATCCAGCAATCCTTGCGAGACCAGCACCCGCACCGCCTCGCGCACCGTGCCGCGGCTGACCGACAGAAGGTCGGTCAGGGCTGCCTCATTGGGAATGCGCTCGCCGACGCCCCAGCGGCCGCTGACGATCTCCGCACGCAGGCTGCTGGTGGCGCTGTCGGTGAGATTGGTTCTGGTGGCGGGTTGCATAGGCCTATTCATAAGTCATCAGATGACTTGATGAATAGGCCTGCTTCTAGCTGCCGTCAAGATGCTCATCGAAGCCAACGAGCACCATGCAATGGGAACGGATCAGCTGGTGGCCCGTGCGAAGCTCGCCATGTGAAAGGCCTGGACCTCCGGCGGATAGCGATACCCCGTGCCATAGGGGCACGCATTGCGATCGAGGCAACCGCCGCTGCGGCAGGGTTCGCCATTCGCTCCCCCCACATGCGCCAGGCAGGATTGATAAGCGAATCCTTGCACGGAATAGGCGTCGACCGGGCAGGATTTCAGGCAGGGTTTCTCGGCGCAGCTATCGCAAAGGTGGGGCGCTGCCTCGGCAACTTGAACTGGAATTTCGTCGTCAAACAGCAGCACACCGCGGTAGGCATGCCATAGCCCGTAGCGCGGATGCATGAGGATGCCGAGCGGCGACGGTTTCAGCCCCTCCGCCCGCATCGCCCATTGCTGGAACGGCAGATAGGGCTTGTCCGACGGAGAAATCGCCCGTGCGCCAAAATCCTGCGCCACGGCGCCGATCACTTCGCGCGACCATGTGTCGAGCGGATTGGCGATTGCCTGTGGCTGTTGCTCCCACCAACGCAGGAAATGCGGCCAGGGTGCCGCGCCCGCCTGCCCCACCAGCAGGACGGCCGCTGCCGGCGCACCCGATGATCCCGTTGGCGGCGCATCGCTTGGCGTAAAATTGAAGCCGCCGCGAAGAACAAGGCCGTTGGCGAGAAGCGCCGCAGCAATGTGGTCAACGCTGCCGGCGGGCGTAATCATCCCTTCTTGTCCGGATCGGAGAACGCGCTCCGCCAGACTTCCTTGTGGATGATGTTGGCGACTTTAGCCCCGCCTGACTCGGGCTCCTTTCAAGTGAAGGCGTCGGGCATCGACCCCTTCTTCTTGGCGATGAAGTCCTTCAACGCTTCGTCGATGCTCGGATCGAGATGCGGCGCCTCATAGCTTTCCAGCCAGCGGCGCGCGAGTTCGTTGGCGCGCTGCGGCGCTGTCTTCTCGCCTTCGGCCAGCCACTGCTCGTAGGAATTGTTGTCGGCGATGTTGGAGCGGTAGAAGGCGGTCTGGAAATTGGCCTGGGTGTGGTCGCAGCCGAGATAATGGCTGCCCGGCCCGACCTGGCGGATGGCGTCCATCGCCTGGCCGTTTTCCGACAGGTCGACGCCTTCGGAGAATTTCTGCGTCATGCCGAGCTGGTCGATGTCCATCATGAACTTTTCGTAGCAGGAGGCCAGCCCGCCCTCGAGCCAGCCGGCCGAGTGCAGCACGAAATTGGTGCCGGCCAGGATGGTCGAGTTCAGCGTGTTGGCGCTTTCATAAGCCGCTTGTGCATCCGGAACCTTGGACGCGCAGAGCGAGCCGCCGGTGCGGAACGGCAGGCCGAGACGGCGCGCCAGCTGTGCGGCGCCATAGGAAACCAGCGACGGCTCCGGCGTGCCGAAGGTCGGCGCCCCCGACTGCATCGAAATCGACGAGGCGAAGGTACCGAACAGCACCGGCGCGCCGGGACGGATGAGCTGCGTGAACGACGCGCCGGCCAGCACTTCGGCCAGAACCTGCGTCAGCGTGCCGGCAACCGTCACCGGGCTCATCGCGCCGGCGAGGATGAACGGCGTGACGATGCAGGCCTGGTTGTGGCGCGCATAGACCTTCAGCGCACCGAGCATGGTCTCGTCGAACACCATCGGCGAGTTGGCGTTGATCAGGCTGGTCAGCACCGTGTTGTTCTCGACGAAATCGTCGCCGAACACGATCTTGGCCATGGCGACGGTGTCCTCGGCGCGTTCCGGCGCGGTCACCGAGCCCATAAACGGCTTATCGGAATATTTGATGTGGCTGTAGATCATGTCGAGGTGGCGCTTGTTGACCGGCACATCGACCGGCTCGCATACCGTGCCGCCCGAATGGTGGATCGACGGCGCCATATAGGCGAGCTTAACGAAATTCTGGAAATCCTCGATCGTCGCGTAGCGCCTGACACCGTCGAGGTCACGCACGAAGGGCGGGCCATAGACCGGCGCGAACACGGTGGCATTGCCACCGATCTGCACCGAACGCTCGGAATTGCGGGCGTGCTGGGTGTAGACGGACGGTGCGGTCTTGAGCAGCGAACGGCACAGCCCCTTCGGGAAATGCACGCGCTCGCCCTTGACGTCGGCGCCGGCCTCTTTCCACAGTTGCAGCGCTTCTGCATCGTCGCGGAAGATGATGCCGATCTCCTCGAGCACCGTGTCGGTGTTCTTCTCGATCAGCGCCAGGCCTTCCTCGTCCAGCACCTCGTAAACGTTGATCTTGCGCTTGATGTAGGTGAGCTGCGTGCCCGGGCCTCCGCCCGAACGCGCGGCCCGCCGGGCAGCAGCCCCGCCGCTGGCGCCGCGCCCACGTCGCGCGTTTGACGCTTCCTGATCGACTGCCGCGTGTTCGCTCATGGTGTTCTTCCCTGAATCTGTTCTTGTCTGGAATCCATAGCGGCTGCTCTCGCCGCTTCTTGCCAGATCGTAGCCATGCACCCTATTCGAAACGGCCCGCCAGCGCCAACGCCTGTCGCAAAATCGACAAGAATTCCAAGAGAGTTACGGTCGCTTTCCTTTTGCGGGAAGTCGCAAATCAGCTATGGATACATGCCCTCAGCGGGTTAGGTATGAACGCGAAGATATGTGCCTTGCGACATGGTCGCGATGCCGGCAGGAGCTCGATACAAATGTCCGACGACGAGATCATCCTTTCCGAACTTTCCGACGACGAGTTGGTGCAGCAGATGCACGACGATCTCTATGACGGGCTGAAGGAAGAGATCGAAGAAGGCACCAACATCCTGCTCGAGCGCGGCTGGGCGCCTTACAAGGTGCTGACCGAGGCGCTGGTCGAAGGCATGCGCATCGTCGGCGAGGATTTTCGCGACGGCATCCTGTTCGTGCCGGAAGTGCTGCTTTCCGCCAATGCGATGAAGGCGGGCATGTTCATCCTGCGCCCGCTGCTCGCCGCCACCGGCGCGCCCAAGCAAGGCAAGATGGTCATCGGCACCGTCAAGGGCGACATCCACGATATCGGCAAGAACCTTGTCGGCATGATGATGGAGGGCGCTGGCTTCGACGTCATCGATCTCGGCATCAACAATGCGGTCGAGAAATATCTCGATGCGATCGAACAGCACCAGCCCGACATCATCGGCATGTCCGCACTGCTGACCACGACCATGCCCTATATGAAGGTCGTCATCGACACGATGAAGGAAAAGGGCATCCGCGACGATTATGTCGTGCTGGTCGGCGGCGCACCGCTGAACGAGGAATTCGGCAAGGCCGTCGGCGCCGATGCCTATTGCCGCGACGCGGCGGTGGCGGTCGAGACCGCCAAGGACTTCATGAAGCGCAAGCACAATGTGCGCGCTTCGGCCTGATTGGCCAATTCGGCCTGGACGACAGGAGAAGCCGCGCCCTTGCAGCGCGGCTTTTTTGTTACCAGATGATGAGGTGGCCGCGTGCGGATCAGGGC
>NZ_RZPF01000611.1:0-4040 GCF_004022735.1 Mesorhizobium sp. M7A.F.Ca.AU.001.01.1.1 | reverse complement strand
CAGCGGCACGGCCTGACGCTGCATGTTCGAGCCCATCAGAGCGCGGTTGGCGTCGTCGTTTTCCAGGAACGGGATCAGGGCCGCGGCCACCGACACCATCTGCTTGGGCGACACGTCCATCAGATCGACGTTTTCGCGCGGCGCCATCATCACTTCGCCGGCACTGCGGCAAATGACGAATTCGTCGACGAAACCACCGTTCTTGTCGAGCTCGGCGTTGGCCTGCGCGACATGGTGCTTGGCCTCTTCCATCGCCGAGAGATAGACGACGTCATTGGTCAGCTTGCCGTCGACGATCTTGCGGTACGGGCTCTCGATGAAGCCGTACTTGTTGACGCGTGCGAAGGTGGCCAGCGAGTTGATCAGACCGATATTCGGGCCTTCCGGCGTCTCGATCGGGCAGATGCGGCCGTAATGCGTCGGGTGCACGTCGCGCACTTCGAAGCCGGCGCGCTCGCGGGTCAGACCGCCCGGTCCAAGCGCCGAGAGGCGGCGCTTGTGGGTGATCTCCGACAGCGGGTTGGTCTGGTCCATGAACTGCGACAGCTGCGAGGAACCGAAGAACTCGCGCACGGCGGCAGCCGCCGGCTTGGCGTTGATCAGATCCTGCGGCATGACCGTGTCGATCTCGATCGAGGACATACGCTCCTTGATCGCGCGCTCCATGCGCAGCAGGCCGACGCGGTACTGGTTTTCCATCAGCTCGCCGACCGAACGCACGCGGCGGTTGCCGAGATTGTCGATGTCGTCGATCTCGCCCTTGCCGTCGCGCAGTTCGACCAGCGTCCTGACCACGGCCAGGATGTCGTCCTTGCGCAGCACGCGCACGGTGTCCTCGGCCTTCAGCTCGAGGCGCATGTTCATCTTGACGCGGCCGACGGCCGACAGATCGTAGCGCTCGCTATCGAAGAACAGCGAGTTGAACATGGCTTCGGCGGTTTCAAGCGTCGGCGGCTCGCCGGGGCGCATGACACGATAGATGTCGAACAGCGCGTCCTGGCGGCTCTCGTTCTTGTCGACGTTGAGCGTGTTGCGGATATAGGCGCCGACATTGACGTGGTCGATGTCGAGAACCTTGATCTCCTCTTCGCCGGTGCCGAGCAGCACCTTCAGCGTCTTCTCGTCGATCTCGTCACCGGCCTCGAGGAAGATCTCGCCGGTGGCGTAGTTGACGATGTCCTCGGCCAGATAGTTGCCGAGCAGGTCCTCGTCGGTCGCCTTGATCGCCTTCAGACCCTTTTCGCCAAGCGCCCGTGCCTGGCGTGCGGTGATCTTCTTGCCGGCCTCGACGACGACTTCGCCGGTATCGGCATCGACCAGGTCGCCGACAGCCTTGAGGCCGCGGAAACGCTCGACGTTGAACGGAATGCGCCAATGGTCGCCGGCACGCTTGTAGGTGATCTTGTTGTAGAAGGTCGACAGGATCTCTTCGCCGTCCATGCCGAGCGCCATCAGCAGCGACGTCACCGGAATCTTGCGGCGGCGATCGATGCGGGCGTGCACGACGTCCTTGGAATCGAACTCGATGTCGAGCCACGAACCGCGATACGGGATGACGCGCGCGGCAAACAGAAGCTTGCCCGACGAGTGCGACTTGCCCTTGTCATGGTCGAAGAAGACGCCCGGCGAACGGTGCATCTGCGAAACGATGACGCGCTCGGTGCCGTTGACGATAAAGGTGCCGTTCAAGGTCATGAGCGGCATGTCGCCCATGTAGACGTCCTGCTCCTTGATGTCCTTGATGGACTTGGCGCCGGTGTCCTCGTCGATATCGAACACGATGAGGCGCAGCGTCACCTTGAGCGGCGCGGCATAGGTGAGGTCGCGCTGACGGCATTCGTCAACGTCGAATTTCGGTCCTTCGAACTCGTACTTCACGAACTCCAGCATGGAGGAGCCGGAAAAATCGGAGATCGGGAAGACCGACTTGAAAACGGCCTGCAGCCCCTCGTCCGGACGCCCACCCTTGGGCTCCGCCACCATCAGGAACTGGTCATAGGATGCCTTCTGAACCTCGATCAGGTTCGGCATCTCCGCAACTTCCGGAATCTTTCCGAAGAACTTGCGTACGCGTCTGCGGCCATTGAAAGTCTGGGTCTGGGCCATCGTCGCTCCTTAGCTCTAAACTCGGGACGAGCCTCGCCGCGGCTCGCCTTGCATACTGGGCCACCTTGGCGGCAACCCTCTGTCTGTTTTCCCGGCGCCTGTCGGCGGCCGGCTAGAACGGGAGAAAACCCGTTTCCTGAAGGCCGGTTTTCGGCCCTCAGGAAAGAGGTTCTCGCAGATCTCGCGTTACGCGCTCTCCCTTCGGGCGAAGGGAGTGGCGGACGGCGCGAGGCCGCCCGCCGCTTTTACGCTTACTTCAGTTCGACCTTGGCGCCGGCTGCTTCCAGCTGGGCCTTGAACTTGTCAGCGTCGGCCTTGGAAACGGCTTCCTTGACCGGCTTCGGAGCCGCTTCAACCAGATCCTTGGCTTCCTTGAGGCCAAGACCGGTGATGGCGCGGACTTCCTTGATGACGTTGATCTTCTGAGCGCCTGCGTCGGTGAGGACGACGTCAAATTCCGTCTTTTCCTCGGCCGGAGCAGCAGCGGCCGCAGCGCCGCCAGCAGCGGCAACCGCCACCGGAGCAGCAGCCGAAACGCCCCACTTTTCTTCCAGAAGCTTCGACAGCTCGGCCGCCTCGAGGACGGTCAGCTTCGAAAGGTCGTCTACGATCTTTGCGAGATCAGCCATTGTTGTGTTCCTTCATAAGGTTCGAACGTGTGTTTGTGATAGCGAGGAACGGCCTCATGCCGCCTCGTCCTTCCGGGCGTAAGCGCCGATGACGCGCGCGACCGAGGCCGCTGGCGCATTGACGATCTGGGCGATCCGGGTTGCCGGCGTGGCGATCATGCCAACCAGCCTGGCGCGCAGCTCATCGAGCGACGGAAGTGTGGCGAGTGCCTTCACACCGTCGGCATTGAGCGAGGTGGTGCCCATTGCGCCGCCGAGAATGACGAGCTTGTCATTTCCCTTGGCGAAATCGGACGCGACCTTCGGCGCCGCAATCGGATCCTCCGAATAAGCAATCAGCGTCTGTCCCTTGAACAGCTCGATGATCGATGCGGAGTCCGTGCCCTGAAGAGCGATTTTGGCGAGACGGTTCTTCGCGACTTTGACGGTGCCACCGGCAGCGCGCATTTTCGACCGAAGGTCGTTCATTTGCGCGACGGTGATACCGGCGTAGTGGGCCACGACCACTGAACCTGCGTTCGAGAACGCACCGTTCAGGCCCGTGACGAGTTCGCGTTTTTCCGCTCTGTCCACTGCCTATCTCCAGTTGACCCCAATCCTGTTAACGGGAACATCCCATTGACGAGGACAGGCGTCGGGTTGCCTTTTGTCGGCCGGGCCATCCAGTAACGGATCTCCCGAACGACGCTCGAGGATCCTGCCCCCTTTCGCCACATCGACAGTCAAGCCGGCGATGCGCAGACAAAAGGCAAACACGGTTCGAACCTTTCATTGGAGCAATCGCTCCGTTGTCCGGTCTTCACCCGTCTCATGCAGGCCCAAATCGAATTAAGGCTTCTGGGCCGCCTGCAATCTCGGACAGGATGTCCGGAAACCTTTCGGCTTCCGGTACCGGGCCGCCGACAAGTCGGAAGTCCGGAATTCACTTGCGGATCAGCCGCTTGGCGGCCGATCCAAATGTTCGTATCAGGACGCGTTGAGCGTCGCGACGTCGAGCTTGAGGCCCGGGCCCATCGTCGAGGTGACCGACACCTTCTTGACGTAGTTGCCCTTGGCGCCAGTCGGCTTTGCCTTGGTCACCGCATCGGCGAAGGCGCGGATGTTCTCTTCCAGGGCCTTGACGTCGAACGAGACCTTGCCGACGCCGGCATGGACGATGCCAGCCTTCTCGACACGGAACTCGACGGCGCCGCCCTTGGACGCCTTGACGGCGGCGGCAACGTCGGTGGTGACGGTTCCGACCTTCGGGTTCGGCATCATGCCGCGCGGGCCGAGCACCTTGCCCAGACGGCCGACCAGCGGCAT
>NZ_RZPF01000060.1:0-14413 GCF_004022735.1 Mesorhizobium sp. M7A.F.Ca.AU.001.01.1.1 | reverse complement strand
GGCCTATATCGACGCCGCCAGGCGGCTGGAGGGCGAGGAATTGCCCGTCATCGTGCCCTTCGAGCGCAAGGGCTTCCTCGATCGTCTTTTGGGAAGGAGGGCGGCATGAACCTGCTCGACATCTTCAAGCGGCGCTCCAGCGCCCCGGTGGCGCGCGAGCGGCTGCAAGTGCTGCTCGCCTATGAGCGCCGCAACCGCAGCCAGCCCGACCTCGTCTCCATCCTGCGCGAGGAGATCATGGCCGTCATCGCCAAGCATGTGCAGATCGACCAGGACTATCTGCAGGTCTCGATGGACCGCGGCGAGACCATGTCGACGCTGGAAATCGACATCCAGATCCCCAACAAGAGCGCCGTGCCGCTGGCCATGGCGGGGTGAGGGCAACTTAGGGAGCCGCGATCCTTCGCGCCCCCCTCTGTCCTGCCGGACATCTCCCCCACAAGTGGGGAGATTGGCAATTTCTGCGCTTCAGTTCTTCTTGCAACGTTGGCGATTGGCGAAAGCCCGCATGACCTCCAATCTCCCCCCGTGTGGGGGAGATGTCCGGCAGGACAGAGGGGGCGCTGTCCCGCCGGCAGAACCGGCTTCGCACCCTCGCACCGCATCGCTCGCGCCGTCCAAACCCCTAAAATGTCCCAAATTTACCTTTGTGCCGACGGGGCTTCCCCTGCGCAAGCAGCGGATGTAAGGATATATTAGCAATTTGTTAAGTTCTAAGCGAGGTATGCGTAAGGGGAGTTTGGCGATGAACTTCAGAGGCCTGATCAAGCGTGCTGAAGACGTGGATAAAGCGATCCAGGACCTGCAGATCGATTTGGCGGACGCGCTGGATGCAAGTCTCGACGCCGACGACCTGGCGCCGCCAGAGAGCGACGATGTGCCGGATGCCCAGGCGGCACCCGATGACGGGCCACCCCAGGCCGATGCGGCAAATGACGACAATGCCGGGAATGCCGAGAATGCGGGCGCTGCGGACAGTTCCGAAACCGCGCCAAGACTGACCGCCCATACACAGACCCGGCTGGCTGCATTGAGCGCCTTCGAGGGACTCTTCCACGACGCCAGGGACTATCTGGAGGAGATCAACGACAAGCTGTCGGAGATCGGTACCTCACACCATCTGACGCGCGAATTCCTCAACATCCTGCACAGCGACATCCTGCGCGCCAACGAGCTGGAGGTTGCCAATGCCGCCCTGGCCGCCGAACAGAGGGCTCTGTCGGAAAAGCTGCACGACGCGACGCGAAAGCTGCGCGAGCGTGACGGCGCTTTCGAAGCGCTGCAGCAGCGCGAGACAAGTCTGGTCCAGGACCGGGAGACGCTGCGTGCGGCACTTGCCGCGGTCAGGCTGGAACTCGTCGAGACAGCCAATGCGAGCGCCAAACGCGAGGCGGAGTTCGGCGACATCGCCAAGCGGCTGACCGCCAGGACGGTCGAGGCCAACAGGCGCTTGCGCGAGAGCAAGATGCTGCGCGAAAAGCACGTCAACCTGTCGATCGAACTCGACAAGGCGCTGAAGCGGGAATCGCAAGCGCGCCACAGGCTCGACGAGCTGTCGGCGGTCCATGCCACCGAAGCAGCGCGGCTGGCGGAGCTGCTGGCGGCGCTCGGCAAGAGCGAGAAAGAGGAGATGCGGCTGCAGAAGTCGCTCGAGGCGGCACAGGCGAAACTGTCGGAAACGACCGAAGCGGCCCACATGATGGAAGGCGACAAGGAAGCCGAGCTGGCTCGCAGCCAGGCGGAAATGCGCGGGTTGAGCTCGGAGATCCAGAACCTGCAATCGCGGCTTGAGCAGGTGTCGAGCGAAAACGGCGAAGCCGCGGGCGAGATCGCCAGGCTCAAGAGCGAACTGAACGATGCTCTGGCCGAAAAGAAGATCGCCGATGAAAGATTGTCCGCGCTGAGCCAGGAGAGCGAAAGCGACAAGATGAGTCTTTCCAAGGTGAACGCCAACCTTTCTCAGCTGACGCTGCAACAGGCGTCCGAACAGATACAGTTCGACGTGCAGAGGCAGGAGTGCGAGGACCTCAAGGCCGAAATCGCCTCGCTCAATGCCCGGATCAAGGAACTGCTGCCCTATGAGCGGCTCCACAAGGCCACCAATGGCAGGCCGCGCGAGGACGGCGTGGTCGAGATGGCCGGGGCGATGGCGAAGAAAGCACGGACGACGGGCAGGCGGCGCATGCGCAGGAATGTCGGCGCCGCCACCTGAAGCGTGTCGCGCCTGAAGGATTCAGGCGACCCGCTTCAGATCCTTCTTTTGTGCATGGGAGGCCGGCACCTCACCCGGAGAGTAAGTCCAATGGGGCACCGGCCAGGCGGATCGACAGGTCCGCCGCACAGACAAGGTAGCGCGCCGCGGTCCCGCACGGCATTGGTGCGATCACGGAAGGTGCCAGCGGCAATTCCCCTGGCTTGTGATTCGAACCCTTGCGACGACCCGCCGGCCGGAGGCTGCAGACACGCCCAGGATAAGATCGCGGGCCGGCCCGGCGCCTTCTCAGTCGAGCGGTTCGTGCTGGTAAAGCTCGTCCATGCTGAGCGAGGCCAGGGCGCCGAAAGGGGCCTGCTTTTTCACGCGGCCGCCGCTCAGGATGACCACGTCGTCGCAGAACGAGATGGTGCTGTGGTGATGGCTGATGACGATGGTCGTGCGGCGGCCGGCTCTCGACTTCAGGGTCTCGACGATGGCCGCTTCCGACAGCCCGTCCACGGCATTGGTGGCCTCGTCCAGGATGAGGAGATCGGGATCGCGC
The DNA here is from genome assembly GCF_004022735.1 of Mesorhizobium sp. M7A.F.Ca.AU.001.01.1.1. Taxonomy (NCBI): domain Bacteria; kingdom Pseudomonadati; phylum Pseudomonadota; class Alphaproteobacteria; order Hyphomicrobiales; family Phyllobacteriaceae; genus Mesorhizobium; species Mesorhizobium sp. M7A.F.Ca.AU.001.01.1.1. The sequence continues at coordinate 11,657 of NZ_RZPF01000060.1, read as the reverse complement.
ACCAGGGCTCTCGCCAAGGCGATGCGCTGCCTCTGTCCCGCCGACAGATTGATGCCCCTGTAGCCAACCAGGGTCTCGTAGCCCTGAGGCAGCCTTTCGATGAATTCATGCGCTTCGGCCAGTCTTGCGGCGGCCTCGGCATCGCCGGCAGTCGCGGCATCCTGGCCGTAGGTTATGTTTTCGAAAATGCTGCCGTCGACCAGTTCCAGTTCCTGGCTGGCCAGGGCGATGTGCCGGCGCCACTGGCTGGCATCGATCCGGTCGAGCGGCGATCCATCGACGAGGATGTTGCCGGTGTCCGGTTCGACGAAGCGGCACAGGAGATTGACGATCGTCGTCTTGCCGGCGCCCGAGCGGCCGATCAGCGCCGTCGAGCGGCCACCGCGGATCTCGAATGTCGCCGCGTGCAGCACCACCTCGCGCCGGTCCGTGCCGGAGTAGGTGAATGTCACATCGTCGAACTTGATGCCCTGGCGCAGGCCGTGGAATGGCCCGTCCCCTTGCGGCGGTTGCGGCTTGCCTGTGGGATCCAGCAGCCAAGTCACCTCCTCAAGCGATCCGCTCAGGCCTTGCAGCTGGCTCCACGACCCCTGCAGGGCCCGCATATGCGGCTGCAGCCTGTAGAGCAGGATGACGAAGGCAATGATCAGCGGGAAACTCACCTGCGCCAGCCAGGCGCCGATCACCACCGCCAGGAACAGCATGGCGTGGAGAACCTCCGTCAGCGGCGGCAGCGCTCCCTGGCGCACGAGCAGCGCGAAGGAGGCGCGGCGAACCGCATCCGACGCCGTGTCGAACATCGCCTTTTCCCGGTTCTCCTGTCCGAAGATGCGGATCAGCCGTCCGGCATGCACAAGGTGAAGCATCTGCGAGGCGAGGTGGCCGTTGCGCGAGGCGACGCTGCGGCTTGGCTCCTTCAGATTGGCTGAGAGCATGGCGTGCGCGATCTGGACGAGCGCCAGTCCGAGCGTGACCAAAAGCGTCATGCGCCACGAAAGCAGCAGCAGGAAAGCCAGGAGGATGATGGCGGCCGATGCGCTGACGATGGCCGACAGCATGATCTGGATCGCATCGGAAGCCCGCCAGGATTCGTTGGAGATGATGTTGAGCAGGCGTCCGGGGCTCTGCCGCAGGAAGAACGGGTAGCCGACCCGCAACAGCTGCTCCGACAGGGCGCTGCGGATGGAATGGCTTGCCTTGCCGGAGATGAAGGTCGTCAGCAGCGTGTTGGCGAAGGCGAAGACGTTCTTCAGGATGATCGAGCCGAGGATGGCGGCCGAAATGACGATCAGCCGGTCGCGCTCGCTCAAGCCCGATCCGACGTGCTGGAGGACGGCGGAGAAGCCTGCCATTCCGGCGGCATCCCCGTGTCCCATGATGATGCCCAGCAACGGGATGATCAGGCCGATGCCGAACCCTTCGAGGACGGCGCTGACCAGGCCGAGAATCACCACCGCCGGAAGCAGGCGCAGTTGCCGCTTTCCGAACGCCCGGAACAGCATCGGCAGGTTTGGCGGCAGCATTGGCATTACAGCGTTTCACCTCGCCTGGGCATTGGCTTGTTGATCTTGCCGCACCGGTTCGGCCCGCGGCCGTCTGACCAGCAGGAGAACCGCGAACCTGGCCGCGCCGAGCAAATTCATGGCGACGATCGGCCAGTGCGGCAGGTTGAGTTCACGATCGAAGGCGGGTCCTCCCGCCAATTCCCTGAAAGCCCCTCTTGCGGCCCAGTAGAAATGGCGAAGCAGCCAGGGCGCGTGGCGAACATGCTTCAGGCAGAGCCCGCCATTGCCCAGGCTGTAGTCGCGATGCAGCTTTTCGATGGCTTTGCGATCCCGCCGGCCGTGATGGTGGAAAATCGTCATGTCAGGCACATACTCGACCGCGATGCCGAGCAGCATCGCGCGCACGAGGTAATCGGTATCCTCGGCCGACCGCAATGGTCCGCCGGCGCCGAAGCGTTCGTCGAAATAGCCGATGCGGGCCGCTACATCGCGGTGCATCGTCATGTTGCAGCCCAGCACGAAACCGCCGGGATGAACATCTGGCGTCAGCCGCTCGCGCGCCCACGACCGCTTGATGGTGAACGGCAAATCCCTGGCATCGCCAAGCTCGACACGGCCGCCCCGGATGAGCCATTGTTCCCCGGACGCATAGTGTCGCTCCAGATCGCGCAGATAGTCGCGATGGAGCGCGCAGTCGTCGTCGACGAAGACCAGCACACGGCCGCGCGCGCGCCTCAGCCCGGCGTTGCGCGCAGCCGCCAATCCGGGGCGCGGCTCGCAAACGGGCGTGAACGGAATGTCCGACGCAGCCGCGATGCTGGCCAGGCGTTCGGCCGTGCGGTCGCTCGAACCGTTGTCGACGACCACGAGTTCGGCGGCGAAGCCGGCATGTGCGCGGCATGCGGCTTGCACCGACTTGATGCAGGCATCGAGCACGGCGACGCGGTTGCGCGTGCAGATGATGAAGCTGACTTCCGGCGCCGCTCGTTCCGGGCGGGGACCGGCCGGGGCGGGGCCAAGCGCCGTCGAACGATCGCGCTGCAGGGGTTGGTTGACTTTGACGATCATGCCTCAGCCCGCCTGATAAGGTGCCAGAACCGCCGCGGCGGGCGCAGATTTGAAGAAGTATGCCATGGCATCGGCCTGCCTGGCGGCCGACAGCGAAGCGCGGCTGAGCCAGGGCGCCCAGGCGCCGGGCCGCAGCGCATATTGTTCGCGGCGCCGGATGACGTTCCATTTGGCGGTCCGCGTCAGCAATTCATGGGTGAGCGCGGGCTGGTTTTCGTCGGCGACGAGCTGGTAGAGGAAATAGAATAGGTTCAGCGCGCCGGCCTCGAAGCTCGGCCGCGTCGCCGCCGGCAGCGAGGAAATCTCCTCCTCCAGCGCGACGATGAAGTCGGCCGCACGGGCGACGGTGCCGTGGCTGACCGCATCGCCAATGTCGCGCAGGTCCCGCGTGGCCTGCGCCAGGTCCTCCCGCTCGAGGTTCTCGGCCACGATCCGCAAATGCGTCCTGCGCATCTCCTTGACGTGCCGGCTCGTCACGCTTGCCTCATGGACGCGGTAGACGACCAGGTTTTCGGGCATCATGGCTGCCGGGTAACGGCCGGCCAGCCGCCTGAAAAGATCGAAGTCCTCGGCATGCCGGTAGGCCTGGTCATAGTGCAGGACGCTGTCGTCGATGACCTTCCTGTTGTAGACGACCGTCGGGTGCATGAAGATCGTGAAGAACATCGCCAATACAGGGATGCGGCCGAACTGGAACACCGGATCGGGCCTGCCCCTGGCGATGCGGCCGCGGATCAACATGTCGACGCCGGCGCCGCAGAAGCCCAGTTCGGGCCGCCGCTCGAACAGCGCCACCTGGCGCGACAAACGCCAGGGATAGGCGACGTCGTCGGCATCCATCCGCGCGACCAGTTCGCCCCGGGCGATCGCCAGCCCTTCGTTGAGCGTCGCGACAAGGCCACGGTTTTCGCGCGAGATGATCGAAATGCGGCTGTCGGCCTTTTGGCATCGCTCGAGTATCTCGAGCGAATTATCGGTCGAACCGTCATCGATCGCGATGATCTCCAGGCGACTGTGATCCTGCCGCAGGATGCTTCCCAGCGCGGTGGCGAGATAGGGACCGGCATTGTAGACCGGCAACAGGACGGAGACGAGCGGTGCGGCGATCATCGTCTTGCATCCGTGCGCTGGAGTTCGAGCGCCGGTGTGCGGCCATCGGGCGATCCGCCAGCCGCCGTCGCGAGCCAGCCGCCATGGCTGCCCTGTGCGGAGCGGGTGCGCGCGACATAGGGGAAGTGGCGCTTCAGGCTGTTGAGCGGCCTCTCGAAAACCACCCAGGAAATCGAGGCCGCGACAATCGTGGCGGCGCTCGCAACCAGGAAACGCCCTGGCCCTTGCTCCGAGACGTTGAGCGGAATCCAGGGTTGCGCCTTGACGGCGAGCGACAGCAATATCGGATGATAGAGATAGACGCCGTAGCTGATGCGGCCGAGGCCAAGCAGCGGCGGCAGTTCGGCAAGCTTTCCCAAAGTGCCGCCAAGGCCGCGCGAACAGGCTGCGACGATGACCATCAGCGGCACCAGCGGCAGGACTTGCCGCACCAGCCAATGGGTCCATTCGAGCATCGGATCGGCGGGCGCAGGCACAAACCACTCGATGACAAGGAATGCGGCCGCGAAGGCAGGCCAGCTGAGCCGCATCCAGTGCGGCAGGGCCGCGCCCCTGGATCGCCAGCAGGCAAGCAGCGCGCCCGTCGCCAGCGCATCCATGGATGCCGGCGGCAGCAGGTCGCGCGCCAGCGTCGTGTTGGCGGTGAGCGGCCAATAAAAGCGATAGGCCAGCGACAGTGCGATGACGCCGATGCAGATCTGTTCGAAGCGGCGGCGCGGGGCCAACAGGACGACCAGCGGCCAGGCAAGATAGAACTGCTCCTCGATGCTCAGGCTCCAGAAATGGCACAGCACCCAAGGGTTCCAGTCATTGCGCAGCGCATACCAGAAATTCGACAGGTAAAGCGCATGCCAGACCAGCGATCCCCTGGATTGGTCCAGGTCGACCAGCCAGACGAAACCCAGGACGGCGAAATAGGGTGGAAATATCCGCAAGCCTCGCCTGATATAGAAGGATCGCAGCGCGGGACCGGTCTCGAATTCGGCGGCCGAACGCGCTTCCAGGAGCAGGCGCGTGATCAGGAAGCCGCTCAGCACGAAGAACAGCCGCACGCCGATATGGCCCCAGAATGAAGATCCTCCAGCGGCGAAGAAATGGGAATACAACACCATCGTCACGGCGATGGCTCTCAACGCATCCAGTTGGATGTCGCGGGCGCTTCCCATCAGCGGCATCCGCCAGCGTGATGGCCGCGACCAAGCCGCCAGCCGGCCGTTTCGAGCGGCAGGCCAAGGCGGGCGAGACCCGCCAGAGCGCAGGCATCGTCAAACCTACGCTCGAAATCGACGGACGGGTAGCTCAAGCTGGTCAACCTGGCGGGATCCTCCACGGCGCATATCCAGTCGCAAACGAGTCCCCCAGGAGATCGTTCGGCTACGGCATTGTGCGGCGCAACACAAAAAATCTACCCAGCTGAAATACTTATGTGAGCAAGTGCTAAAAAATTGAGAAAACCGAGCGTTTCTCGTCAATTCTGGCGATTTTTCTCAGAACTTAAACGCTGTGGTTTAAATTTTGCCGATGTTCCCGCCTCGGTTGATTTGCGAGCTCGTGGCTTAAGAGCCTAGTTCTTTGTTAGACCACAGGAAATTCCGTAATCTATATTTTGTCTATATGGATCCGGCCCTGGCTCCGTGAAGAAATGATTTGGAACCATTAGCTTTGCGCGGTGCAGCATCGTCTCTGTTTTTCGTCGTTGCCACGCGCAACGCCCATTACTCGGCTGACCGCCAACCCTCACACCGCGTCGAACACCACCGTCTGCTCCAGCCCGCCGCCCCGGCGGTTTTCCAGTGTTACCGTGCCTCCGTAGCGCTCGATGATTTCCTTGGCGATGGCGAGGCCAAGACCAGCTCCGGGGATCGATTGCAGGCGGCCGGGGTCGACGCGGAAAAAGGGCTCGAACGCCTTGTTCAGGAGTTCCGGGGGGATGCCCGGCCCATGGTCCGATATGGTCAGCACGGCGCGATTGTCGGTCGCGGCCAGGTCGATGCGGCACGCCTTGCCATGGGTGGCGGCGTTGACGATCAGGTTGCGCAAGGCGCGGCGCAGGCCGAGCGCGCCGGCGCGCACGCAAACCTTTTCCAGGTGCCCGATCGAGACGGCATGGCCGAGCGACACCATCTCGGCTTCGATATCGCGCACCGTCTTTGCCAGGTCCACCGCTTCGACGGCGTCCTGGTTGACCTCTTCGCGCACCAGGCGGATGGCGCTGTCGGCGATGCGATCGAGTTCGTCGAGGTCGTGAAGCCATTTGTCGCGTTCGTCGTCCAGGAATTCGGCGCGCAGCCGCATGCGCGTCATCGGCGTGCGCAGATCATGGCCGGCAGCCGCGACCAGCCGCATGCGGCTTTCCATGGCGGTCCGCAGCCGCGACGAGAGCTGGTTCAGCGCATGCGCGGTGGCCTTGACCTCGGCCGAACCCACTTCCGGCACCGCCGCCAGCACGCCGTCCGATCCGATCTTGGAGACGGCGGCCTCCAGCATTTCGAGCGGTCGGATCAGCACCGAGGTGAAATAGACCGATACCGCCGTGGCGCCGGCGACGATCAGCGAGATCCAGCCGGCCAGAACCAGCCATTCTCGCCGCGGCGGCTTGAGGTGCGGCACCTCAATGATCGCCCATCGGCTGTCGGGCAGGTGCATCGATGCGATCTGGCCGGGTTCGTCCGGCTTCTCGTTGACGACCGCGGGAAAGTCGAGGCCACGGCGGTGCAGGATGTCGTTGAGCATCGCCGTTTCCGCACGAGCCACCTTGCCGCCCGCTGGATGGTCGGCGAATTGAACCCGCAGGACGTCGGGGATCGGCCCCGGCAAGAGCCGCACCACCATTTCCATCTGTTGGGCAATCCACGGCACGGTCAGTTCCGGCGGCGGTCCGCCGCCGCGCACGCTGATGACGGCGGCCGTCGCCAGGCCGACGACGCCGACGATCGAGGCGACCAACAGCAGGATGAGACGGCGGCGCAGCGAATTCACGCGTGGCTCTCCACGGTCTCGACACGCGCCGTGAGCTGGTAGCCGCCATTGCGCACGGTCTTGAACAGCGGCCCGTCGCCGGTGTCGGAAAATTTGCGGCGCAGCCGGCTCACCAGCACATCGACCGAGCGTTCCAGCGGATCGCGTTCGCGGCCCTGCGTCAGGTCGAGAAGCTGGTCGCGCGACAAAAGCCGGCCGGGACGGTCGAGAAACACCTGCAAAAGATCGAACTCGGCGCCGGTGAGGTCGACGGCCACGCCTCGCGCATCCGTCACCTTGCGGGTCTCCGGTTCCAGCCTATAGCTGGCAAAGCGGTAGATGCGCGCGCGCGGCGGCGCGGGCGCCTCCTCGGGCGTCGAGCGCCTGAGCACCGCGCGGATGCGGGCAATGAGCTCACGCGGGTTGAACGGCTTGCCGAGATAGTCGTCGGCGCCGAGTTCCAGGCCGATGATGCGGTCGACATCTTCCTTCAGCGCGGTCAGCAGGATGATCGGGGTGTGCGGCTTGCGGTCGCGCAAACCGCGGCAGATATCGAGCCCCGAGCCGTCCGGCAGCATCACGTCGAGCACGATCAGGTCGAATTGGCCGGAGCCAAGCCGTTGCTCGCATTCGCGCCGGTCCGCCGCCGCCGTGACGCGAAAGCCCTGGCTGTCGAGGTAACGCTGGAGAAGCGTCCTGATCTCGCGGTCGTCGTCGACGACGAGGATATGGGGTTGTGACTGCATGACCGTGCCGTTGCCGATGAATATTGGGACCCGTGATTGCAGGGGCTTGCCGCGATTATAGGAGAGCCGCGCCCGAGCGGCGTGGAAAATTGCAACCGAACGTTTCCGGCGGGCCATGGGAAACATTCGGAAACAAATTGCCCTTTTGCGGAAACCTTCGGCAACACGCCGACGCGAAGCGGACAAAGACGCTTCCTATCCTCTGAACCGTCCGAAGCATGAGAGAAAGGAACATCTTTATGCCAAGCAGACTTCTTGCGCTCGGCCTGTTTTCCGTCGCCGCAATTCACCCCGCGCTGGCGGCGCAGCCCGACCCCGGCGCCGGACCCGGTGAGCCGCCCCCTGTCATGGCCATGCAGGATGGGGCAGGCCACGGCCGGAATGGACCCGGCCCGCATGGACCGATGCGACCTGGTTCGCAGGGTTTCGGCCCGCAAGGCTTTGGCCCCCGCCGCATGGGTCCGCCGCCGGAATTCATGCTGGCCGCCCGGCTCGCCGCGCTGGAGACCCGCGTCGGCATCCGCACCGAACAGCTCGACGCCTGGCGCGACTACACCAGCGCGCTGCAGGCGGTGCTTTCGCAGCCTCGGCCTGACCGCGGGCGGCCCGTTGGTGCTGAAGCGAAGGACCCCGACGCAGCAGGCCCGGGCGGCAAGCCCGATCCCTTCGCCTTCCAGGAAAAGCTGGCCGACGACGTTACCGCCCGCGCGGTTTCGGCCGGCAGACTGAAGGAGGCGATCTCTGAACTGCGCGCCAAGCTGACGCCCGAACAACTCGAACTCCTCGCTTCGGCGGAACGTGCCCATGGATCACCCCCCGGTCCCTGGGGCGGTCCGCCGAACGATGCAGCCGGCCCCAGAGGCCTGCCCAACGATGGCAGGCAGCTCCCGCCCCAGCCCGGGAACGACGAGCAACTCTGACCGACTGCACCGGCCGGCCCGGTACCCAACCCGTTCTCGGGTCGGCCGGTTCTCCGGGGATGGCGGGCGTATCTCCGCCATCCTCGTTTCAATCACGCCCAGTTCGAATCGCGCCAATTCGGAACCATGCCCAATTCGAACCCTGCAATGGAAGCACGACAATGTGGGAAGCCATGATCATGCTGCGGCTGCTCGCGTCCGCCAGCCCGAGGCTCTCGTTCGGTCCTGTCGGGCGAGGCATGCCGCTGGCCCCGCCGGCCGACACGCTGAAGGGCGCGATCCGCCTGAGTTTCGCCGGCTGGCGGTTGTCGCTCCCGCTGTCGCAGCCGCTCGACAACCATGGGCATGATGACCGCAAGATCGCGTGAATTCCGGCAAGGCGCTTGGCATGTCCTCGCTGATCGGCATAATGATGTTGGTGGGCATCGCGGCCGGCTACTCGACCTTCGAGCAGCTCCGGCCGCCGAGAAGGAGCGCGACATGAGCCGCTTCGAAGCATTGCTCGTCGCCGCCCGCAGACCGGCGCGGCCCACCATCAAGATATCGGCCGGCATGCCTCGACCAAGCGGTCGATTGCCCGCGCCCGCAACTCCAGCGAAAGATCATTCAGTCCATGTCTATCCAGCCTAGCCCGTCTTTGCAGCCGGCACGCCGTCTGGCGCCCTGGACCGCGATGTTCGCATCCGCCTTTCTGCTGGCGGCCTGCTCGCAGGAGAGCAGCGCCCCCGCAGGCATGGGCGCGCCCGGCAAACCGGAAGTCGGCGTCGTCACCCTGCATCCGCAATCGGTGGCGATCACCGCCGAACTGTCGGGACGCACGGCGGCCTCGCTGGTTGCCGAAGTGCGCCCGCAGGTGAACGGCATTATCCAGCAGCGCCTGTTCAAGGAGGGCAGCGAGGTGGCGGCTGGACAGCCGCTCTACCTCATCGATCCGGCGAGCTACAAGGCGTCCTACGATAGCGCGGTCGCCGCACAGCAGAAGGCGGAAGCGGCGGTGCCTACGGCGCAGGCCAAGTTCGACCGTTATGCCGGCCTGTTGAAGCAGAACGTTGTTTCCAAACAGGATTATGACGATGCCGCCGCCACGCTGGCGCAGGCGCAAGCCGATGTCGCCTCGGCCAAGGCCAGTGCCGAGACGGCGCGCATCAGCCTCGACCGGACCTCCATCACGGCACCGATCGCCGGGCGCATCGACAAGTCCACGCTGACGCCGGGCGCGCTGGTGACCGCGAACCAGGACACGGTGCTGACCACCATCCGTGCCCTCGATCCGATCAATGTCGACGTCACGCAGTCGAGCACCAACCTGCTCAATCTGCGCCAGGCGATCTCGGAAGGGCGGCTGAAGTTCAGCGGGCCCAATGTCAGCGTGAAGCTGAAGCTCGAGAACGGCACCATCTACACGCAGACCGGCAAGCTGGAATTCGCCGGCGCCAATGTCGACCAGACCACCGGCACCTTTGCGCTCAGGGCCGAGTTCCCCAATCCCGACCGCCTGCTTCTGCCCGGCATGTATGTGCGGGCACTGGTCGAGGAGGGCGTTGCCCAGAACAGTTTCCTGGTGCCGCAGCGTGCCGTCAGCCGCAACACCAAGGGCGAGGCCACCGCCATGGTCATCAATGCGCAGGGCAAGGTCGAGACGCGCGTGCTCGCCGTGCGCAACAGCGTCGGCAACAACTGGCTGGTGGATTCGGGTGTCGGCGACGGCGACCGCGTCATCGTCGAGGGCATGCAACTGGTGCGCCCCGGCGGCGATGCGACGGGTGTCGAAGTGACGATCGACGAGACGACCGGCGAGGTCAAGGACCGCGGGCAGAGCACGTCCGCCGCACCGGCCGCGTCCAATGCGGCGAAACCGGCGCCTGCCGCCGCGACCGGGAACTGAGCGATGTCACTATTCTTCATCAACCGGCCGATCTTCGCCTGGGTGATCGCCATCGTGATCATGCTGGGCGGCCTCCTGGCGCTCACCTCGCTGCCGATCTCGCAATATCCGCAGATTGCGCCGACGACAGTCAACATCAGCGCCACCTATCCGGGCGCCGACGCGCAGACGGTCGAGAACTCGGTGACCAAGGTCATCGAGCAAGGCATGACCGGTATCGACAATCTCGACTACATGACGGCGACGTCGACCTCGACCGGTTCGGCCTCGATCACGCTGACCTTCACCACAGCGGCCGATCCCGATACCGCCCAGGTGCAGACGCAAAACAAGCTGCAGCTGGTGCAGTCGCAGCTGCCGCAGGTGGTGCAGAGCAACGGCATCACCGTCTCCAAATCCTCGACCGGCTTCCTGATGGTCATCGGCTTCGTCTCGACCGACGCCAAGATGAACTCGACCGATCTCGCCGACTATGTCGACGCCACCGTCAACGACACGCTGAAGCGCGTCGAAGGCGTCGGCTCGACGCAGCTGTTCGGCTCCGGCTATGCCATGCGCATCTGGCTCGATCCGGACCAGCTCGCCAAATATGCCCTGATGCCGAGCGATGTGGCGACCGCCATCGAGGCACAGAACACGCAGGTTTCGGCCGGCCAGCTCGGCGGCCTGCCGGCGCGCAAGGGCCAGCAGCTCAATGCCACGGTGACGGCCAAGAGCCGGCTGCAGACCGCCGAACAGTTCCGCAACATCATCCTGAAGAGCCAGACCGATGGCTCTCTGGTCCGCCTCAACGATGTCGCCACCGTCGAGCTCGGCGCCGAAAGCTATACGACGCAGGCCAATTACAATGGCAAGCCGGCGGCCGGCGTCGCCGTCAATTTGGCGACCGGCGCCAACGCCATCAACACCGCCGAAGCGGTGCGTTCGACGATCGCCCGGCTGAGCTCGACCTTCCCGCAAGGGGTCGAGGTCGTCTATCCCTACGACACCTCGCCTTTCGTGCGGCTGTCGATCGAGGAGGTGGTCAAGACGCTGGCCGAAGCAATCGTGCTGGTGTTCCTGGTGATGTTCATCTTCCTGCAGAATTTGCGCGCCACCATCATCCCGACGATCGCCGTGCCGGTGGTGCTGCTCGGCACGTTCGGCGTGCTGTCGCTGTTCGGCTATTCCGTCAACACACTGACCATGTTCGCCATGGTGCTGGCCATCGGCCTCTTGGTCGACGACGCCATCGTCGTCGTCGAGAATGTCGAACGCGTGATGCAGGAGGAAGGCCTGTCGCCGAAGGAGGCGACGCGCAAGTCGATGCACGAAATCACCGGCGCGCTGATCGGCATCGCCACGGTGCTTTCGGCCGTGTTCGTGCCGATGGCTTTCTTCGGCGGCTCGACCGGCATCATCTACCGGCAATTCTCGGTGACCATCGTCTCGGCGATGGTGCTGTCCGTGCTGGTCGCCCTTGTGC
>NZ_RZPF01000610.1:0-4041 GCF_004022735.1 Mesorhizobium sp. M7A.F.Ca.AU.001.01.1.1 | reverse complement strand
ATTTTCCGGCGCCTGCCGGGTCAGGCGCTCCATGAACCGCTTCACCGCCGGCGCCTCGACGGCGTGGTAATCGTCGAAGAACAGGGTGATGTCGGCCTCGCGCGCCGCCAGACCCGCCACAAGTGCCGCGAGCACGACATCGAGCTGCGGGATGGGGCTCGACTGGAAGGCAAGGTCGAGTTCCGCCGGGCTCTGGACCAGATGGCGCAGCGCGCCCACCAGATGCGATAGGAAGGCGCCCTCATCATTGTCCGTCGCCTCGCAGGACAGCCATGCCGTCAGCCTGCCGTGGCGTGCGATTTCCGCAGCCCATTGCGCCATCGTCGTCGATTTGCCGAAGCCGGCGGGCGCGGCGAACAGCACGATGCGCGTGTCGATATGACGCGCCAGCGTCGACAGAATGGTCTCGCGGCGCACCCATCGGCGATGGTGCGGCGACGCTTGGCTGACGGATTGCGGAGCTGTTCTCATCTAGGTCCGCACAGCCTGTAGCTCTCTGGGGGAGAGTCGCCGCAGCCGCTCCACTCCGCTTCGATCAGCGGAATTTGCGGTGCGGCATCGCGCGGCAAGGTTCCCTTGATACGGGGATCGTCGACGATCTCAAATCCGGTAGCGAAGGGCACGAACCCGCAGGCGCTGTAGAATCCGATGACGCTGTGATGATCGAAGCTGCTTGTATGCAGCCAGATGCGGCTCGGGTTGAGACGCCATGCGAGCTCCAGTGCCCCGGCCATCAGCCGTTTGCCGAAACCGCGGCCGGTCAGGGACGGGAACAGGCCGAAATAGGTGATCTCGATCTCGTTATTGTCGGCGGCGAAGAACTCGACCATGCCGAGATGCGCGCCGGTTTCATCATGGCCGTAGTAGAGATGCTGGCGCGGGTCGGCGAAATGCTCGGTGATTTCGGCATCGGACATTTCGGAAACGCGGTCCCACAGCCAGGGTGCGCCGATCTTGAGAAAGATCGCCCGGTAGGAAACGCAGTCGGGCGTCGTGATCCGTGTCATGCCCAAAGGGCGCGCGAGATCCGGCTGCGGCGTACGCGCTTCCATCCAGGTCACCGCATTGGCAAGCTTGCCAGCCGGCAGGCGATGGTAGCCAATGGCGAGATCGGTGATTTCGGCGGGCATCGTGTCTTCTGTGATCAACGCATTCCTCGTCATGTCTTCCAGAGATAGCAGTATCGGCTTGCTGCATCCGATGCCAACTCCCCCAAGACCATGGCAGCATCGAACGGCAAGTCCTGGACTGAAAGTTTGGCGCGCATGCCTCTTGCATTTCACAGGAATGGCATATGAGATATGATACACCATCCAGATGAAAGTGAAATATGATGCCTAAGCGGATTGCGGATGAGGCCATTCTGAGCGCAGTCGATGATGGCTTCGCCCGACAGGTCGCGTTTCTGCAAGACCTCGTGCGCTTTCCCTCCCAACGTGGCGAGGAACACCCCGCGCAGTCGTTTATGGCCGCCGCCTACGAGGCGGATGGCTACGCGGTCGACATGTGGCGCGTCGATGTCGACGTGATTCGCGACCTGCCGGGTTTTTCCCCCGTGGCGGTCTCTTACGACGATGCCTTCAACGTCGTTGCTACCCACACGCCGCGAAACGCGACCGGCCGCTCGCTGATCCTCAACGGCCATATCGATGTCGTTCCGACCGGACCGCTCGACCGCTGGGTCCGCGATCCCTACGATCCGGCGATCGAGGATGGCTGGATGCATGGCCGCGGCGCCGGCGACATGAAGGCCGGCCTGTCCGCCTGCCTCTATGCGCTGAGCGCCTTGCGTAGCCTTGGCTATCAGCCGGCCGCGAACGTGTATCTCCAGTCGGTGGTCGAGGAGGAATGCACCGGCAATGGCGCGCTTGCATGCCTGCAGCGCGGCTACCGCGCCGACGCCGCCTTCATTCCCGAGCCGCTGGAGCCGCGGCTGATGCGGGCGCAGGTCGGGCCGATCTGGTTCAGGGTCGAGGTCGACGGCGATCCGCAGCATGCGTCGGGTGCATTTTCGGCCGGCGCCAATGCCATTGAAAAAGCCTTCGTCATCATCCAGGCGCTGAAGCAGCTCGAAATCGTCTGGAACGCGCGCAAGGTCGATGATCCGCATTTCCATGATCACCCGCATCCGATCCGCTTCAACCTCGGCAAGATCGAAGGCGGCGAGTGGACATCGAGCGTTCCGGCGCGCTGTGTCTTCGAGATGCGCGTCGCCACCTATCCCGGCCAGAGGCTCGAAGACGCCAGGGCCGAGCTCGAGGCCTGCATTGCCGATGCGGCGCGCGCCGATCCGTTCCTGGCCAACCGACCACCCAAGATGACCTACAATGGCTTCATGGCCGAGGGCTATGTGCTGGAGGGCGCCGACGAGATGGAAGCGGTGCTGCGCCGCAGCCATACCGCCGTGTGGGGCGAGCCGCTGACGGAACACGTCACCTCGGCGACCACCGATGCACGTTTCTTCGGCCTCTATGCCGACACGCCGGCGATCGTCTACGGCCCGATCTGCCGCATGCCGCATGGCTATGACGAGGCCGTCGATCTCGACTCGGTGCGCAAGGTCACCCAGACGATCGCGCTGTTCATCGCCGACTGGTGTGGCCTCGAACCTATCGAGGCTAAGCCATGAATGCGGCGGTGCCCGATGCGTTCGGCGAAACACTCGCCGAGGACGCACCGGGTGTCTCCACGGCCGACGCCCTCGCCATCCTGCGCCGGCACTACGGGCTGACCGGCACCGCGCGTCCGCTGCCTGGCGAACGCGACCACAATTTCCATATTCAGACCGACGGCGAGGGCGAGTTCGTCCTGAAGATCTCCCATCCGGCGGAAGAAGCTGGCTTCACCGACTTCCAGAACAAGGCGCTCGACCACATCCTTGCGGTCGACCCCACCTTGCCGGTTCCCTCGGTGCGCAAAAGCATCGAGGATGAAGCGCAGTTCGCGGTCAGCGTCGCTGGATCGGCGCCGCGCATTATCCGGCTGGTGACCTATCTGTCCGGTCAGTTGCTGTCGCGCTCGCCGACTTCCGAGGCGCAGGATCGCAATCTGGGCATCTTCCTCGCCCGCCTCAGCCGGGCGCTGCGCGGCTTCTTCCATCCGGCCGCCGGCAACGACCTGCTCTGGGACATCCGCAAGGTCGCCAAGACACGGCCGATGATGGCGCACATCACTGATCCGAGTCGGCGGGCGATGGTCGAGCGCGCGATCGACTCCTTCGAGGAGCATGCTGCGCCGGTCATCCCGAGCCTGCGCGCGCAGATCGTCCACAACGACATGAATTCCTACAATGTGGTGATGGATGCTTCGCGGCCGGAGGTCGTGAGCGGCATTCTCGATTTCGGCGACATGATCCATTCGCCGCTGATCTGCGACCTCGCCATCGGCGCCGTCTACCGCTGGCCGGCGGAAGGCCATCCGCTGGCACCGGCAGCGCGCTTTGTCGCAGGTTATCAGTCGCTCCAACCACTGGAGGAGGAAGAGATTGGCATTCTCTTCGATCTGATCCGTGCCCGACTTGCGCTCATCGTCAACATCGCCAGTTGGCAGGCCGAGCGTTTCCCGGCCAAGCGCGACTACGTGCTGCGCCTCGCCACCGAGGTCTGGGCTTCGCTTGAAAAGCTTGATGGTCTGTCGTCCACCGATGCCCGCCGCTATTTTCTCGACCATTCCAATCCGGAGTAGATGCTCGTGCCCCAGTCCTCGCCGTATCCCGCAAATGCCGACGCGGCTGCATCGGAGCGCGCGCTGCTCGAACGCCGCGCCAGGCTGCTCGGGCCGACCTACCGCGCCTTCTACCGCAACCCTATTCATCTGGTGCGCGGCAGCGGTGTGTGGCTCTACGATGCCCAGGGCCGCAAGTTCCTCGACGCCTACAACAACGTCGCCTCGGTCGGCCACTGCCATCCGCGCGTCGTCGAGGCACTGTCCGGGCAGGCCGCAACGCTCAACACCCACACACGCTATCTCAGCGAGATCATCCTCGATTACGCGGAAAAGCTTCTCGGCACCGTTCCGGCCCATCTCGGCCACGCGATGTTC
>NZ_RZPF01000609.1:0-4045 GCF_004022735.1 Mesorhizobium sp. M7A.F.Ca.AU.001.01.1.1 | reverse complement strand
CCCTGAAAGATGTCCGCGCTGACAATGGCGACGTCTGGGTGGCGCTCGACCGGGTGCGCCTGCATGCCGCTCGTTCATTCAGCCACCCAACGCGAAAACAATGAGGTCGATAGCGCCCGGCCGGCGGACTTTTCGCGGATGATCAGCTCACCCGATTCAACCTTGCCGCCCATACCGGCAAAGGTATCGCGCATCAGGGCGTGGATGGCGAAGAAGGAGGCGCGGATCGAGTAGGCGGTCAGCACCACGGCGAGCGGCTTCGGCGTCAGGATCGCCCGGCAGAGGTCGGTCAAATCCGGCAGGTCCTCGAACAATTGCCAGACCTCGCCCTTGGGGCCACGGCCATAGGCCGGCGGGTCGAACAGAATGATATCGTAGCGGCTGCCGCGGCGCTCCTCGCGCTCGGCGAATTTCACCGCGTCGTCGACGATCCAGCGGATCGGCTTGCTGCCGAGGCCGGCCATCTCCTGGTTTTCGCGGGCCCAGCCGATCGCCTTCTTCGAGGCATCGACATGGGTGACCTCGGCACCGGCGCGAGCCGCCACCAAGGAAGCGAGACCGGTATAGCCGAACAGGTTCAGAACCTTGACCGGCCGCTTCGCCGCCGCGATCAGCCCGGCCATGTGGTCCCAGTGGGAGGCCTGCTCGGGAAAGACGCCGACATGACGAAACGAGGTGAAACGGCCGAGATAGTCGATGCCGTCATGCTTCATCGGCCAGGTCTCGCCGAGCGGCAGCTTCGGGAAACGCCAGCGGCCGATCCCCTCCTCGTCGGTGTCTCCGGTGAAGACGGCGTCGGCGCGCTCCCATTCCTTTGCCGGCAATGCCTTTTGCCAGATCGCCTGACCCTCTGGCCGCACGATCCGGTAGGGGCCATATTGTTCGAGCTTCTGGCCGGTGCCGCTGTCGAGCAGCGCATAATCGGCATTGGGCGCCACTTCCAGGATCACGGGAAGATGTTCGGCGGGCAGAGCGCCTTCGCGGCGGGCCAGGATGCGCGGCGCCGAGTTCGGTTCGGAACGATTTTCCGTCTTCGCCTCATGGCGCTCGCGCGGTGGCGCTTCCGGTCTGGCAGGAGCCTGGCCGGGACGCGGGCGTGACACGTCCGCCGCACTCTTGGCGGATGGATGTGGACGGTTGTCGCGGCGTTTGTCGCGAAAAGACTTCAAGCGGGGGCAACTCCGAACGGCGTGGCCGCTTTTGACATAGGGCAACCGGCTTCGCAACCAAGTCCGACAGGTCGGCCTCTCCGGTTTATGTCTGCCGGCGATGGACCAATGTCAAAGAAACAGGCAAATCTGCTCGATGTCCCGCTCCGAACGCCTGCTCGACCTCATACAGTGCTTGCGCCGGCATCGCCGGCCGGTGAGCGGGCACATGCTTGCCGACGAGACGGGCGTTTCGATCCGCACGCTCTACCGCGACATCGCCACGCTGCAGGGCCAGGGCGCGCCGATCGAAGGTGAGGCGGGGTTGGGTTATGTGCTCAAGCCCGGCTTCATGCTGCCGCCGCTGATGTTCAGCGACGAGGAGATCGAAGCCATTGTGCTCGGCTCGCGCTGGGTCGCCAGGCAGCCGGACCAGCGTCTCTCGGCCGCCGCCGCCAACGCGTTGGCCAAGATCGCAGCCGTGCTGCCCGACGATCTGCGCGAGGATCTTGACGCGAGCACACTGCTGGTCGGGCCTCCTGCCGCGGCCACCGAGGGCATCGATCTTGGTCTGGTGCGGCAGGCCATCCGCAACGAGCGCAAGCTCGGCTTTCTCTACCGCGATGCCGGCGGGGCCGTGTCCCAGCGCGTCGTCTGGCCATTTGCGCTGGGCTTCTTCGACAAGGTGCGGGTGGTGGTGGCGTGGTGCGAGATGCGGCAGGATTTCCGGCATTTTCGCGCCGATCGCATCGCCGAACTCCAAGCAATGGACACGCGCTATCCGCGTCGTCGCCAGGCGCTGCTCAAGGAATGGCGAACGACGCTCGACAAGCCGCGTGGTTCGCGATGACTGCTGCCATATTCTGACAGTAGCCTATCGTATGTTCGTCAAGTCGAAACACCGAACCTTGGAGAGCAGATATGGCCACCCCGAATTTCGTCATCCTCTATGTCGACCAGCCGCAGCAGAGCGGTGCCTTCTACAGCGCGCTGCTCGGTCGTGAGCCGGTCGAAAGTTCGCCGACCTTCGTGCTGTTCGTGCTCGATGCCGGCTTCAAGCTCGGCCTGTGGTCGCGCCATACGGTGGAGCCGGCAGCCGCCACGTCAGGCGGTGGCGCCGAAATCGTGTTTGCGCTGGATACGCCCGATGCGGTCGATGCCGCCCATGCCGACTGGTCCGGGCGCGGGCTGAAGATCCTGCAGACGCCGACCGACATGGATTTCGGTCGTACTTTTGTCGCGCTCGATCCCGATAATCATCGCCTGCGCGTCTACTGGCTGTCCGACGGGGAACAGGCCAATGGGGAACAGAAATGAGCGCGTATTGGATAGCGGTGGCGTCGGCCGAGCATGTCCGGCGTGGTCGCACAGCCGGCTTCATGCAGGTCAACCACGGCAAGGCGGCACCGCTGCGTCGCGTCAAGCCGGGTGATGGCGTCGTCTACTATTCGCCGACCACTGTTTTGGGCGACAAAGACGGCCTGCAGGCTTTCACGGCGATAGGCATCGTGCGGGAAGGCGAGCCTTATCAGGGCGATATGGGCGCCGGCTTCACGCCGTTCCGCCGCGATGTGGCATGGGCCAAGGCCGAGGAAGCGCCGATCAAGCCGCTGCTCGACAGGCTGGACTTCACCGCGGCCAAGTCGAACTGGGGTTATCAGCTTCGCTTTGGCCTTTTTGAAATCGGGGATCACGATTTTCGTGTGATCGCCGAGGCGATGGGCGCCGAAATGGGTGCAACGGTAAACTAGGCCGTGAGCGCCTTGTAGACGGCAATGCCGGCGGCAAGATCCTCGAGTGCCGCTCCGACCGACTTGAACAGCGTGATCTCACCGGCGCTCTCGCGGCCCTTCTTCCGGCCGCGCGCCAATTCGTGCAGATCGGCGACGATGGCTTCCGGTTTCAGCACGCCGGAGGCCAGCGGTTGGACGATGTCGCCGGCTTCCTTGGTGGCGCCGGCGCGGGTGTCGACATAGACGCGGGCAAGCCTGATCGCATCGTCATCGCTCTCGCGCATCGTCGGCGTAAAGCCGCCGACCAGGTCGACATGGGTTCCCGGCCGCAACAATGCGCCCTTGATCAACGGCGTGGTCGTGATCGTCGCCGAGGAGACGATGTCGGCCTGCCCAAGCTCCGTATCGAGATCGCTTGCCGCACTGGCCGCGAAGCCCTGGGCGCACAGATCGGCCGCGACTTTCTCGGCATTGGCCGGGGTGCGGTTCCAGATGCGGATGGTCTTGATGGGCCGCACGGCCGAGTGCGCCTTGGCGAGGAAGGGCGACAGCGCGCCGGCGCCGACCACAAGCAGCCGCGAGGCATCGTCGCGGGCGAGATAGGAGGCCGCAAGCGCCGAAGCACAGGCGGTGCGCCATTGTGTCAGCCGCTGGCCGTCGATCAGGGCCTCGGGTTCGCCGGTGGCGCCGTTGAGCAGAAGATAGAGCCCCATCACCGCGGGCTTGCCGATGGCATTGTTGTCGGGCGACACGGTGACGATCTTGACGCCGACGTGACCGCCGGCCGACGTGCCGGCCGCGTTGAGATCGGTCCAGGCCGGCATCAAAAGCAGTGTGGAGGCGGCACCATCGGGCCGCTCGATCGTATGATGATGCCTGACCGGCTGCACCGCACCGTCGCGAAACGCCATGCGCAGCGTCTCGACCAGTCCGGGAAAGGTCAGCGCATGGTCGCCCTCTGCGGCCGAAATGGTCAGCATGAAAACCTCCGTGAGGACAAAACCGCCGATTGGCGGCTCAAGCGGTCGGCTTCGGCAATGCTGCCCCTTGGGCGGACCCCGGTGCCTGGCTTTGTGATACCGCCGGCGCACGGCTGACCGCCTGGCGCAGGTTCTCGGCTTCGACGCCGCGCTGGCGCGCCAGCTTGCGATAGCGACCCTGTTT
>NZ_RZPF01000608.1:0-4071 GCF_004022735.1 Mesorhizobium sp. M7A.F.Ca.AU.001.01.1.1 | reverse complement strand
CCTCTTGGCCGCGAATTGAAGTGTGCCTGAACGGTTTCCCGAATGCGCCAGTGCTGGCGCATTCGGGAAACCGTTCAGGCACACTTCAATTCGCGGCCAAGAGGGGATATAGGTCAGTCAAGTTGACCTATATTGCAGCGTCGGGGAGGCGTGCCGTGACCCTTATGAACCTGTTGGCTTCGCGCTCGTCGCGCATGAAAGCGTCCGAAATCCGCGAGCTGCTGAAGCTGCTCGACCAGCCGGACATCATCTCGTTTGCCGGCGGTATTCCCGATCCGGCGCTGTTCCCGGCCGAGGCGATCCGCGACGCCTATGCCGATGTGCTGGGTGGCGCCGAGGCGGGCGCGGCGCTGCAGTACCAGGTCTCGGAAGGCTATCTGCCTTTGCGGCGCTGGCTCGCCGGGCAGATGGGCAAGCTCGGCGTCGCCTGCGACGAGGCCAACATCTTCATCACCTCCGGCTCGCAGCAGGCGCTGGATTATCTCGGCAAGCTGTTCCTGTCGCCGGGCGACACCGCGCTGGTGACGTGGCCGACCTATCTCGGCGCGCTGCAGGCTTTCAACGCCTATGAGCCGCGCTACGACCGGCTGACCCCGGCCGGCGGCAACATGACGCCCGATGCCTATCGCGCGGCGGCGGCCGCCAATGGCGGCAAGGCCAAATTCGCCTATCTGGTGCCGGATTTCGCCAACCCGACCGGCAACACGCTGAACCGTGAGCAGCGCGAGGCGGTGCTCGACCTTGCCGGCGAACTCGACATCGCCGTCATCGAGGATGCCGCTTACCGCGCGCTGCGCTATGACGGCGAGGGCGAGCCGCCGATCCTGGCGCTCGATTGTGCCCGGTCCGGCGGCATCGACAAGGCGCGCACGCTCTATTGCGGCTCGTTCTCGAAGATCCTGTCGCCGGGCATGCGGGTCGGCTGGGTGTGCGCGCCGCGCCACATTGTCGAGAAGCTGGTGCTGATGAAGCAGGCTTCGGACCTGCACAGCCCGTCGATCAACCAGGTGGTGATGCATCGCGTCGCCGAAGCCGTGTTCGAAGGCCAGGTGGAAAAACTCATCGACGCCTATCGCGAGCGCCGCGACGGGCTGCTCTCGGCACTGGAAGCCCACATGCCCGAAGGCGTGACCTGGAGCCGCCCGGAAGGCGGCATGTTCGTCTGGGTGACACTGCCGGAAGGGGCCGACGCCACCGAGCTTCTGGCTCGGTCGGTGAAGGAAGCGCGGGTCGCCTTCGTGCCGGGCAACGCCTTTTATGCCGATGGCACCGGGCGCAACACACTGCGGCTGTCCTTCACGCTCGCCGACCGGCGCGCGGTGAGCGAAGGCATTCCAAGGCTAGCCGCCATCCTGAAGGGATAGGCCGGCGCTGGAAGCCGGCTTTTCCTCCGCCGTTACAGTCACCAGCCGCTCAAGCTTTGAAAGCCTGGTGCGAGCGAGCTTGCGGACCGGCCTTTCGAAACCTTCTTCGCCGTTTTCGACGACGAAGACCAAGGTCATGAAATCGAGCATGAATTCGTCGATGGCTGCCGCGACCTCGCGCGACCTGCCCTTGAACCGGCGCAGCAGAGCGGTTGCTTCCTCGATATCGTCGACACCGGCGCTGTCGACCAGCGCTTCGAGCCTCTGAAAACAATCCAATCGCAATTCCTCCCACCGCGCCACCAAACCCGGTTGCGAGCGGAAGGTTCCAAACTGTGAGTGGTCTCGCGAAGAAATCGCCTCCACTGCTTGAATTCCGCGGACGGGCCATCGGCAATTTTTTTGTTCGGGTGGAACCTCCGCGGCCAACAAAGGTTCTTACCAGGTCTGATCCCCCCTCAGACCCCTGAAGGCTAGACATGCTTTCCAAAGGCCCGCCGGATCCCCTCCCGGTGGGCCCTTTGTCTGCTGGGAAGTATCCGCATTGACGACGCCCTATCCCAACCTAAATTCGAACCCACACGAGGAGGCGTTTTCATGGAAACCCAGGAATTGCATCGCGGCCGGCTCATCGACCACATCCAACTGGTGGTCAGAAACCTCGCGGCCAGCCGGCGTTTCTACGAGGCGGTCCTGCAGGCGCTCGATGTCCCGATCGGCGGTAGCGGCGCCGACTTTTTCTGGGCCGACGAGCTGTTTGTCTCCACTGCCGACAGCCGGGCCGCACAGGGAAAACTCACCGGCCGCCATCACCTGGCTTTCCAGGCAAGGGACCACGCCATGGTCGACGGCTTCTACAAGGCCGGGCTGGCGGCCGGCGGCACGGACAATGGCGCGCCGGGCGAACGGCCCTATCACCCCGGCTATTACGCCGCCTTCCTGCTCGATCCGGACGGCAACAACATCGAGGCCGTCCATCACGGCCCGCATCGTCGCAGCGCCGCTTCGGTGAAGATCACCTTCTAAGCTGCCGATATTCAGCCGGCCGGGATCGCGGACGCATGGGCGATGCTGGAGAGAGGCTGCCTTGCGTTGCCAGATCGGTGGCCCCGATGCTAACCGTGCAAATGGCGGGCGGGAATCGGTCCCGAAGCAACGTCCGCCACAAATTTTCAATAAAACTCCCCTTACCCCCGTGGAGATATTTTTTTTATGCAAAACCCAGCAAGGGCGATCTGTGCCGCCACGCTTCTATTTGCAATCGGGGCCGTTGGCCTCACAAGTATATCATCTTTTGCTTATATTTCATCGGCGCAGGCCCAGGAGGAATATCTTCCGACCGAGAAGGATTTTGTCGGCAAATGGAAACTCAACGGCGGAGCCATCCGGCCGCCGCGCGATATGAAGGATGCGCCGACACCGGAACAGGAAGCGGCCGCCAGTGAGTTCCAGCAGACGGTGACCGCGTTTTACGGGGCGTTCGATTATCTGGAGATCACGGCGGACGGCCGCTACAATTTTCACCAGCCCGGGGATCCGACGTCGGGGCCTTGCGTCTGGTGCGGAACCTGGTCGTTCAGCAAGAGTTCGGCGTGGCTCGAGCTGGATACGGCGCCCCGGCTGGATATCTACGCCAAGGACGGCGACATGCAGATGACCTACACTGTCGAACCCTACGAAAAATCGAAATATGCGTGGCTGGTTTTCGGCTGGGCGAAGGCCGAGTAGGCGGCGCGCAGCATTCACCACGTTCGTCATCCTCGGGTCTCCGCGACGGAGCTTCGCTCCTGCTCCGCCTGTGGATGACGAAGGCGGGAGAGGCTTCCGCTAACCCCGGAGTCAGCGATGGTTGACCGAAACGGAAGATGACATCTTCTGGGTCGCGCCACTGAATGTCACGGCTTTTCATCCATCTCGTATCCTCGTATACGAGATGGAACCAGCCGACCGAGGAGACCGCATGAGCCCGCCGCCTGAAACCGTGCCGTTTTTCAGCCAGTGGGAAACGCCTGACATGACGCTGGACGTGCTCGCCGACGGCGCGGATGTTGCGCTCAGGCGCGATCCGCTGTGGAGGCGATCCGGGGCGGAGACCCTCGACGAATACGCAATCTGGGCCGCCAACATCTGCGGCATGGCCTGCCTCAAGATGATCCTGGCCAGCCGCGGCGAGATCGTGCCGACGATCGAACTTGCCAGGCGCTGCACCTTATATGGCGGCTATGTCGTCAATGAGGGATCGATCAAGGGGCTGATCTACGCGCCCTTCGTCAGCTTCGTGAAGGAAGCCTTCGGCCTGCGCGCCGAGGTGATGACCAATGTCGCCACATCAGACATTCCGGCGATCATGCAGCGGACGCGCTTCTTCATCGCGTCGGTCAGCAGCTCGATCCGCTGGCCCGAGCGAGAGCCGCCCTCGAAGGGCGGCCATCTGGTGCTGATCACCGCGGCATCCGACGAAGGTTTCCGCTTTCACAACCCGTCCGGCCATGAGCCCGCCACACAGGCAGACGCAGTGTTGTCACCGGCCGATTTCGACCGCTTCTTTGCCAATCGCGGCATTGCCGTCGCCATTTGATTTTTTGACAGTCGAGGGATTTCGATGACCGACAAGACAAGAGTGGCCATCCTCTATGGCGGGCGTTCGGCCGAGCACGACGTGTCGCGCCTTTCGGCCCCCAATGTGCTGAAGGCGATCGAACGCACG
>NZ_RZPF01000607.1:0-4073 GCF_004022735.1 Mesorhizobium sp. M7A.F.Ca.AU.001.01.1.1 | reverse complement strand
TCGTCGCCTCGAGCAAGGCGATCATGCGTGGCTCAAGAATATTGCGCAGGGCATGATCGTACGTGTCGGTCTGCGCCCGCACCATTTCCGCGGAGGCCGATGGTCCCAGTAGATCCTGGGCGGCGCCAGGCGGTGCTGTCCGGGCGGTTGCGACCGCGTCCATCGCACCGAGCGCGCCGTCCATGGCGGGCTGCTCCACCGATGCCGGCGTTGCAGCGATGGAGGTCAGCGGCGTCTGCAGCGCTTCGAACTGGCCTGCCTGGGCCGTTATCGCGTTGCGGTTGTCAAAATAGGACCAGGTGAACAACCCGCCGGCCAACAATGCCGCCGCCGCGCAAGCGGCTGCCGCACCCCGCCAGATCCAGGCGCGGCGCCGTTGCGCCAGCGGATCGAACGTGCCGAGGCCCGCTTCCTTGAAGATGACTTCGGTCAGCAGGTTCTTCAGGAAGAAGCTGCGTTTTTCGACCCTTGGTGCGGGCAGCGCCCGTCGCGGCGGCAGGCCGAAGGACGAAGACAGCGCCGCGGTCAGCCGGTCGATGGGCGCTCCTTCCTGCGTCGCCGATGTCAGATAGAGCCCGCGCAGCCACGCGACCTCTTCATACCGGCTTTCGCCGAACATTGCCTCGACCAGCACCTGTATCGGTTCGGACAGGCTTGCCAGTTGGGCGGGAAAGCGGAAAATCTCGGCACGGGCGGCGAGTTTGTCCTCATCTTCCAGCCGCGGCACCAGCCTCCGCTCAAGTTCCGTCGCCAGCGCGGAAATTTCCCGTTCAATGGTCTTGGCATCGACACGCGCTTCCAGCGCGAAGGTGGTCCCCCATACCTGCTCGCGCGAAGCCGTGGACAAGCCGCCGAAGAAAGCCTCGAAACCCTTGATCAGATCGGCCTTGGTCAGCATCAGATAGACCGGAAGGCGGATTTCGAGCCGGTCGTTGAGTTCGGCCAACCGGCGGCGGATCTTGCGGCCGTGCGCCTTGATGGCTTCATCGCCCTCCCAAAGCACGTCGATCGAAAGCGCGACGATTACGCCATTCAGCGCGCGGCGTCCGCGGTGCTTTTTCAACAGGTCGAGGAAGCCCAGCCATTCAACCGCGTCCACATCGGGCTGGCTCTCCTGCTGGACATAACGGCCGGCGGTGTCGATCAGAACCGCATGTTCGGAAAAGAACCAGTCGCAGTTGCGCGTGCCGCCGACCCCCTGCAGGTCGTCGGTGAGGTCGATCGGAAAATTCAGCCCGGACTGCCGCAAGGCCGTGGTCTTGCCGGTGGCCGGCGGCCCGACGATCACATACCATGGCATTTCGCGCAGAAACTTTCGTCCGCCCAGCTTGCGGCGCTTCAGTTCGGCCATCACCTCGGCGAACTTGGCACCGACGGCCGCGACATTCTCTTCGCCGGGTCTGAGCGGCTTTTCCACCACCGGCGCGGCAATCTCGGCGACGAACATGCGGTTGGCGCGGATCGCCCGGCGCTGGGCGACGATCAGCCAGGTCAGCCAGAAGATGACCAGCAGCGCAATGATGACGATGCGCACGTTATCAGAGGCGAACGGTTCATAGGGACCGACCCTGACGATCGGACCGAACACCCAGATGACCAGGGAAAGCAGCGTGAGGCCGATCAGCGTCCATAGCCAGCGTGATGTCAGGACAGCCCAAAGGAAGCGCAGGATGAACATCTCACAGCCTCTTTTCGACAAGCACCTCGACGCGGCGGTTCAAGGCCCGCCCCTCGCGCGTGCTGTCGGTGGCGACTGGATCGGTGGCCGCGCGGCCCTCGGAATGGACGCGATCCCGCGGCACTCCGTTCTGGACCAGCATGTCGGCAATCGTCTGGGCGCGAGCCTCCGACAGTCGCTGGTTGGTCGACAGCGGATTGGTCTTTTGCAGGGGAACGCTGTCGGTATGACCGACGACGGTGATGTTTCCGATCAGCTCCTGGTTGGCGAGGATCACCTTGGCGAGCGACCCGATCAGGGGCTCGAAGCCTTCGGTCAGTTGTGGCCGTGACGACTGGAACAGTTCGGGATTGGAGGCCTGGATCGTCAGCTTGGCCAGCGAAACGCTTTCGGTGCCGCTGAGGGCGGATTTGAGGTCGGCGGGCGCCCCGGCCTGAAATTCCGGCAACAGCGCAAAATCCACCTTCTCCGGCGGCGGGGCATCGACCTTGGGCGACGTGCGGGTGATGTCGCCGCGCGCGGGCGGCGGCAGTGCGCGAACAAGTGCGGAGAGCTCGACCGCCTGGCTGCTCAGTGCCATCGAGAGCCCGACATGGATTGTCATGGCTGCAACCGCCGCACCGAGCGCCATGACCCAGATCGGAACGATGAAGCGCTGCGGCTCGTCAGATGCGATCACGCCTTTCCAGTTTGGCGACAGTGGCGCGCCTTCGGCGTCGGCATCGCGTAGGAAGCGTGCCGCCGCCACGCGAACGGCATTGAGCGAGCGGTCGCCGGATCGGGCCGACACGCGATATTTGCCACGAAAGCCAAGCGCCATGCATTGATACTGCAGTTCCAGCAATTCGCGATCACGGTTGGGATGGCGCTCGAGTTCTTCGAGACGGGTGAAGAACTGCGTGCCGGCATCGACATCGCCGCGCAGCATGACCACAAGCGGCTGCCGCGGCCAGGCGCTGGCACCGCCCCATGGCGTGTTCAGGGCCAGATCGTCGAGCAACGCCGCCACCACCCAGGCCGCCTGGTCGGCGCGCTCCATTGAGGATCCGACCGACATAGCCGTGTCGCGTGCCCGGACCAGTTCTTCGAGCAATCGGGTACGCAATGCTTCCGGATTGTCCGGCGGCAGCGCACTTTCAAGCTCGGGAGCGAATTCGAGCAAGGGCGCAAATGCGTTGACGAGTGCGTTCGGATGGGTGCGGGAGCGCTTTACCGACGCGCTCGGCAAAGGTGGCGCCATCGGCCGCGGCATCGGCGCGCCGGTCAATCGAATGCGGGTGCGTTCGCGATCCTCCGACAGTCCGAACGGATCATCGCGGCTCATGATCTCACCTGTTCACCGAATAGCAGTCCACCTGCGGCTCGCTTGGCAACACGCCCGAAACGCCGATGACGAAGCCGGGAGCGTCGAGCAGCGACGCCCAGTGCTCACTTTTCTGGTCCAGTTCCAGACATAACCGATCGCCATCGTAAGGAATCTCGCGCGGCTGGGAATGAAGCGGTTTCAGCGGAATGCCGGGCAAACGCGATTTCCACAGGCCCTCGAACTGGTCGGCCGAGCCGACGGTTGCCTGATTGACGAATATCTTGCGCAGCGCGTCTTCCGACAACTCCGAACCGACCCGGATGACGATCCGGCTGGCCACCAGCAGCTTCGGATTGTCGATACGGATCTTCCAGACATTGGTCGAATGCCGCATGACAGGCAGCGCACGCGATTTGGGCTCGATGTAACGCAGGCTGAGGATGAGCGAGCGCAGCGCATCCGCCAGCGCCGAATAGGCAGGGCCAGGCGCCATGTGATCGTAGGCGGGCAACTCGCCCAGCCGCCGCGCGCTCGATCCGTAGGTCGCCATCGAACCGGCGAGGCCGGCAAGTTCCAGGTAAAGCTCGGCTGGATGGAACACATCCTGAGCCAGCATGTGGGCCAGCCGCGGACGTGCCGCATTGGCGAGATTGAGCATCAGCAAATCTTCGACGCTGCGCCCAGGTCCGCCCATGACCATCTTGCCATGCGCCTCGGCGATCTGGTCGAGGCCGGTGACAACTTCCAGCAGCAATTGCCGGTACCAGGCCACGGCGCCCGTAACCAAGGTCGGTGGCAGGAAGGTCTCGTCCAGGGAGACGCCGCCATCGGCTCGAATCCCCTTGAGGTCGGCGATCGGCAAGGCCGTGTAGCCACCGACCGACTTGCCGGGTGCGAGCAGCAGCGCCTGCGGCCGGGCAATTTCGATTTCTTCAGGGTCTGAACCGCCCTGGACGGCGTCACGCACCGAAACGATACGCCCATGATATCGCGCACCCAAGGCGGCAGCGTGTGCCGGATCGAAGCCGACACCGCCCGGAGGCTCCAGCGGCAAGGCGATCAGCACCGGTCCGGCGCCCGTGTCAGGGG
>NZ_RZPF01000606.1:0-4073 GCF_004022735.1 Mesorhizobium sp. M7A.F.Ca.AU.001.01.1.1 | reverse complement strand
GTCTTGCGCAGCGCCTCGACGCCGGCACGATGGCCCGCAAGACGAGGCAAGCCGCGCGCCTTGGCCCAGCGTCCGTTTCCGTCCATGATGATCGCGACATGCGCGGGCGTTGCCATGTTCTCGCTTTCGGGTCAGCCGGAGGCCAAGACCCTAAACCTGCATGATTTCAGCTTCCTTATCGGAAAGCAGGTGGTCGATGGTGCTGATCGTCTCGTCGGTAAGTTTCTGAACCTGGTCCGAGCGCTTGCGCTGATCGTCCTCGCTGATGTCGCCGTCCTTCTCCGCCTTCTTCAGGAAGTCCATGCCGTCGCGGCGCACATGGCGCGCGGCGACCCGGGCGTTCTCGGCGTAGGTGTGCGAGATCTTGACCAGTTCCTTGCGTCGCTGTTCGTTGAGTTCGGGAAGCGGAATCCTGAGGTTGGTGCCGTCCACGATCGGGTTGAAACCCAGATTGGATTCGCGGATCGCGCGGTCGACCGCGCCGACCATCGACTTGTCCCATACCGATACCGAGATCATGCGCGGCTCCGGCACCGAGACGTTGGCGACCTGGTTGATCGGCATGGTGGTGCCATAGGCCTGCACCTGGATCGCATCAAGCAGATTGCTGGAGGCGCGACCGGTCCGCAGCGAAGCCAGATCATGCTTGAACGCGGCGATGGCCCCATCCATGCGCCGCTTGAGATCGTCGTACTCACCACTCATCTTTATCTCCTCGACCCGTCTAATGCGGGCTCACTGCTCCGTCTTCGAATCGGACCTTCGAAAACCGGTTTCCCTTCGAGCCTGGCCGCCGATCAATCGTCCGCGACGACCGTGCAGCGGCCGCCGCCCCTCAGAATATCGCCGAAACCACCTTTTTCGTGGATCGAATAGACGATTATCGGAATGTTGTTTTCGCGCGCAAGTGCAATCGCTGCAGTATCCATGATGGAAAGGCCGCGATTTATGACTTCGCCATGGCTGATGCGCTCGAAACGCGTCGCATTCGGGTCCTTCTTCGGGTCCGCCGAGTAGACGCCGTCGACCTGAGTGCCCTTGAACAGTGCGTCGGCGCCGATTTCAGCCGCGCGGAGGGCGGCGGCCGAATCAGTGGTGAAGAACGGATTACCGGTGCCGCCGGCGAAGATCACCACCTTGCCCTGGTTCATGTAGGCAGTCGCCTGGCGCTGCGAAAAGCTCTCGCAAAGTTCGGGCATGGCGATCGCCGAAAGCACCACGGCGTCGACGCCGATCTTGTTCAACGACGTGCGCAGCGCCAGCGAGTTGATCACCGTGGCAAGCATGCCCATGTGGTCGCCGGTGACACGGTCGCCGCCCTTGGAGGCAACGGCCACGCCGCGAAAGATGTTGCCGCCGCCGATGACGACACCGACCTCGATGCCCAATGCACGCGCCTCGGCGATGTCGCCGGCGATGCGATCCACCACTGAAACGTCGATGCCGAAATGCTGCTCGCCCATCAACGCTTCGCCCGACGCTTTCAACAAGACACGTCGGTAGAGGGGCTTCACCGTCATCTGGGCCTCTTCATTTGCATGTGGCGCGTTTCGGTGGCTACCCTCGCGCAGGCGCCGCCTCGAAACAATGGCGTTCCGATACACGAAGGGCGCCGCGATGTCACGCGGCGCCCAAACGGCAAATTCGCCGGTTTCCTGTCCCATCAATCAATTGGTGGACACGCTGGCCGACTCTCCTTCGATAAGCACCGGTGACACGTAGTTGGAGGGCTTGTCGCCGGTTGTCGCGCCGCCGGTGACGCGCGCCTGTATCTGCGCGCCGAAATAGGAATAGGGAAACGGCGCTGGAGTTCTGCTGACCCTCTCCAGCCGGTCGCGATGCGCTTTCGGAATCTCGAAATCCAGCGCGCCAAGATTGTCCTGCATTTGGCTGAGCGTCGTCGCACCGAGAATGACGGTCGCGATCCCCGGCTGCGTCGCTACCCAGTTGAGCGCGACCTGAGGCATGCTGCGGCCGATCTCGGATGCGACCTTCTCGAGTTCGGCCACGATAGCCCAGTTGCGTTGCGTGAACTTTTGGAACCCCGGATGCGTCGAGTTGCGAAATCCGTCGAGCCGGCCCGCGGTTCCGGCCTGAGCCGGCCGATACTTGCCGCTCAGCAGTCCGCTGGCCAGCGGGCTCCACACCATGATGCCGGCGCCATGGCGCGTGCCGAATGGCACGAACTCATTCTCGATCGCGCGTTCGGCCAATGAATATTCGAGCTGTAGCGCCGAAACCGGCTCATATCCGCGCAATTCGGCGATCGCCTGTGCGCGGCCCGCATACCAGGCGGGCACATCCGAAAGACCGACATGGCGCACCTTGCCCATCCGAACCAGGTCGTCCAGCGTGCGCATGACCTCCTCGGCCGGGGTCAGCCTGTCCCAGACATGCATGAGATAGAGATCGATATAGTCGGTCCCCAACCGTTTCAGCGAAGCATCGACGGCCCGCATGATGTTCTTGCGGCCATTGCCGCCGGCATTCGGATTGCCGGGCTGCATGTTCATGGTGAACTTGCTGGCGATCACCGCCATGTCGCGCAAGCCGCGCTCGGCGATGAATTCGCCAAGCCAGGCTTCGGCCGTGCCGTCTGTGTAGAGATCCGCCGTGTCGAAGAAATTGCCGCCCGCCTCGACATAGGCGTCGAACATCGCCCGCGCCGTATCCCTGTCGGCTCCCCAGCCCCATTCCGTGCCGAAAGTCATCGTGCCCAGCGCCAGCCGGCTGACCCTGAGGCCGCTGTTGCCAAGAGTGTAGTAGGTCATGGTCATAATCGTCTTCCAATGCTTGGTGATAGATGCCCGAGCGTCACTGGCCCGGAGTGGTCTTGACCCAGGGATTGCCGCGCTCGTGTGTCATGCGGAACGCAAAGCCATCGACCTTCCAGCCATCCGCAAAACGCGTCAGGTGATGCTCATAGGTGCCCCAGACCTCCCAAAGCGGGTCGCCATTGCCTTCCATCCGGTTCCAGGCATAGCCGTTCGACAGGACAGTCGCCGTGTCCCCTTCGAGAACGACCTGGTGATTGGTGCGCAGATGCAGGCTTGTCTTGCTGCCCTTGAGGTTGGCCGCCCAGGCGCCAATCAGGTCGTCGGAAGCGATGTTGGCCGCCGGCTGTCCGGAAAGGCTGCTGAAATCGGCAGTGGCCCGATCCGCGAAATAGCTGCGTGCAAGCTTCCAGTCCTGGGCGTCGACGGCCCGGTCGATGGCATCGGCAATGCGAATGACCGCGCGTTCGTCTGCGAGGGCCCGCCAGTCTGATGGCTCCGCCCCGCCGGCGTCCATCGGCGCCAACGCCATGCCTGCCGCGAAAGTTACGCGCTTCAACGCATTCATGTTCTTTCTCCTCGATGCCATCAGCCCATCGCCGACGTGCGGCCGGCAATGTGGACCGCTCGGTCGACATCGATAAGATTGCATTGTTCGTATGGACCATGCGATATCATGCATGAATGTACCGGGACCTGCTCACCCACTTGCCTGTGATCGTCGCCGTGGCCCGACGCGGCGGCTTTGCGCTTGCCGCCGCCGAACTCGGCATGAGCCCTTCGGCAGTCAGCCATGCGGTGCGCATTGTCGAAGAGCGGATCGGCCAGCCTTTGTTCGCACGGACGACGCGCAGCGTTTCGCTCACCGAGGCCGGCAAGGCGCTGGTGGAAACGGCGGCTCCGGCCCTCCAGGATATTGCCGAGCGGATGGACCGTATCCGCAGCGTCAAAGGCAGGCCGTCTGGCCTGCTCAGGATCAACGCCTCCAACATCGCCATACCATTGGCGGTGACGCCGGTGGTCGCCGCGATGGCCGAGCGCTATCCGGAGGTTACCGTCGAGGTCTTCGCTGACCAGGGTCTGGTTGATATCGTCGGCGAAGGCTTCGATGCCGGCATCCGGCTTGGCGAGATGATCGCCCAGGACATGGTCGCGGTCCGGCTGACGCCGCCGTTCTCCGTCGTCATCGTGGCCTCGCCCGTTTATATCGGACGGCACGGCCGTCCCAGCAGCGTTGCCGATTTGGCGAACCACAATTGTATTGGCTACCGGCTCGTCCGCTCCGGTGCGCTCTATCGC
>NZ_RZPF01000605.1:0-4074 GCF_004022735.1 Mesorhizobium sp. M7A.F.Ca.AU.001.01.1.1 | reverse complement strand
CCGTCAAACGATCAGCGCTTACGAGGATTATGCGGAACAATATGATGCCATCGTGCGCCATGTTCCCAACGAGAGGGAGCAGGCATCGCTCAAGCGCCTGGTGGCAATCGCCGGCACAGGTGGCCGGATTTTGGAAGTCGGGTCCGGAGCCGGATACGATGCGGATTTTCTGGAAAATTTGGGCGTCAAGGTTCGGCGCACCGACGCCACCAAGCGGTTTCTCGAGCTGCAGGCCGCGCGTGGTAAGCATGGCGAGTTGCTCGATCTCATCACCGATGATCTCGGCGGCCCCTACGACGCGGTCCTTGCCCTATGCGTCCTGATCCACGTGCCTCGCGACCAGACCGACCAGGTGCTTGCCAAGATAGCCGGGTCGCTGCGCCCGGGCGGCGCCTTCCTCGTCTCGATGCGCAATGGCGACGGCGAGAGATCAGGCGAATATCACATGGTCTACTGGCGCAGGGACGACTTCGCCGCCCATCTCGAAGGCGCCGGGCTGGTCCTTATCAGGGACGATTTCAACGTCGGCCGCAATAGCGAAGAATGGAACACGTTCCTGGCCGTGAAGCCTGCATAACGCGGCGTGGGCTGTTGCCGTTTGCGCTGCTCAGCCTTTTCAGATTTGCGAAAATACAAGACATTGCCGCCGCCATGCTGTCTATGTGCGGGTTCCTGCACTCCTGGGGGGAGACGAGTTGGAACTCAAGATCATGCTTGTCGGCTTTGCCTGCGTGGTCGCGGGCGCGCTGTCGTTCATCACCTTCATGAAATGGCGAGAGGTGAAGGCACTCAGCCGCTGGCTGCCGACGCCGGGAAAGATCATCTCGTCGCGCGTCGAGGCACGCGAGGTCAGAAGCTCGGGCGTTGGTTCGGACAGCACTGATACGACCGAAATGCGCAATTTTCCGGCGATCACCTTCGAATACAAGGTCGGCGGCAAGAAATTTCAAAGCTCGCGCTACAGCGTGAAGGAGAATTTGGGGAATTTCGAAGTCACCGAAACCCTTGCCCAGTTTCCCCGCGGCGCGGAGGTGACTGTCTTCTACAATCCGGCCGATCCGAGCAAAGCCGTGATCGAGCGCACCATGCCCGAAGGCGCCTTCAAGTTCATGATCCAGCTCTCGGCCGGGCTGGTGGTCGGCGCGCTTGTGCTGGTGTTTTCCGTCGGCGGCGTCCTGGAGGCGATCAGGCCGCATTTGCCCAAGCCGCAAAACCTCGGCGCGGGAGCGCTGCTGCTGTTCATGGGCCTGTTTGCCTTGCGCATGGGCTTCGTCCAGAGATCGCTGGCCGAGCAGGCGGCAAAATGGCCGGTCACTGCCGGCCGCATCGATAACTCGGGCCTGCAGGCGCTCCGAAACCATTCTGGCCATGGTCGCTGGCGCACCGTCTTCAAATCCCGCATCGTCTACTCCTATGACGTCGCCGGCCAGCGCTACAGCGCCGATCGTGTGACCTTCGGCGGAACCGTGACGGCTTCGTTGCCCGGCCTCGTCGGCGGCCAGGCACGGCAGTATGTCGAAGGCAGCAAGGTCGACGTCCACTATGACCCCGCCAACCCCGGCTCGGCGGTGCTGGAATGCCGGGTACGGGGGCTCTGGCTGTTATGGATCTGCTCGGCAGGCTTTCTCGGTGGCGCCGCCTTTCTGGTCGGCCTGGTCTGAGGCGCCGGACGCCTTCAACAGCGGACGAGCGGTCCGCTGTCGAAGCCAGGCCAGGTGAACCGCAGCGTGGCCCCATGCCTGACGATATGGATGACACGCGCGAACGGCTCCTCGATCGACGGGTCGGAACCGTAGCATTGGCTGGCATGCACCACCCAACCGGTCGAGCTTTTGCGAAATGTCGCCTGCTCGCAGCCGAGATCGGGGAACGACAGCGACGCCTGGTCCACTGTGAACACAGTCTCGCGTTGGATGTCGGGAGCCGCGTGGCAGTTCAGCCTGTCGCTAGACCATGTCCCAACATAAGGCGGCGCCGCCAGCGCGGAGCCACCGGCGAATGCGGATATTGCCGTCGTCATCACCAAACGCCGCATCACCACTCCTTCGATCAGTGCGCTCGACCATACAGGCTGGTGGGATTTTGCGTGGACAAGTTTTGTCCAGGAGCGGACAAACGCCGCCGTTCCGGATTTTGCTATGCTTTTGCGCGGATGATGCGACTGTGCGGGCCGACTCAACGCTTTCCCAGAGACATTGGATGATCACCCGCATACTGGCCTTTTTCCTCCTGGGCCTGCTCGGCCCGATGCAGGCGGCCTTGGCAAAAGAATGCCTCCTGAGTCACGCCACCTATCAGGAGCCGCGCTCGGGTGCCGTCGTGCAATTCCGGCCGCTCGCCAACGAGCCGGCGGCGCTGACGGCCGAAGTGTTTTCGCTGGCCGTGCCCAAAGCCGGCACGAGCCTGCCCGCCGACATCACCTGGACCAACGGCAAGAATTCCTTCCCGCTCGGCACCATTCGCCACGCCTGCACCGACGACGACCGGGAAGGCGGCCTGCAGGACGGTAGCGGATTGTGCAGGCTATGGGAGGGCCAGGTCTATGCCTTGACCGGCGGCGGCGCCGAGCAGTTGAATTCGCGCGAAGCGACACCGGCGCCGAGAGGGCTGCTCTTGCCCGGTTTCGGCGTGGCTTTCACCGAAGGAGCCGATTTCGCCAATGCCAATCCAGGCGGTTCGGCCTGGGACGCCTTCATTTTAACAGGATGCAGCGATGAATAGCGTGCGATCGACCATCTGGGCCAGTGCCCTGCTTGCATCCGCGACGATACCAGCCATGGCGGACGAGCCGGCGCCGTCGCGCCCGCCCATCGACAAATGCGCCTGGGAAAAATTGTCTGACAAAACTGTCGGGCTGGCCGCCTGGACGCAGCGCTGCGATTTCGGCTTCCGCCAGATCCATTTCGAATTCGCCGGCAAAGCGCTCGCCATCAAATACAGCGACGGCGGCGCGGCTGACCCTCTTGTCGAGGTCTTTGACATCAAGCCTGGCGAAACCGCCGAGGCTGCGTTGCAGCGCCTGTTCCTGGAAAAGACCGACAAGGCCGTCAGCGCCCGCTGTGTGCTGGCGCCTTACACCGAGGGCACGGTACCCGCCGGCGTCAAACGCTACACATTCAGCCCCGACGCCGCCTATGCGAAAGAGCTGAAAGCACTTGCCAGCTCCGACGAGATTCCCGAACCGCCCTGCGGCGACTGGGGTGAAATGCCTGACGGCATGCAGTATTTCGAGGTGCCCGCGGGTGAGGGGTACAGCCTGCTTTTTGTGCGCATCGGCCAGGACGAGCCATTGTTTGACGAGCAGACGCTACGCGTCTTGCCGAGGGGGTGAGAAGCGCTTTCTCGCCAGGTCAGGCGGATTCGGTCACCGCACCGATCCGCCGGTAGACGAATGCTTCTTCTCTCGAAGGAACTGTGGCAATGCGCTTGGCTTCGTCGATCAGCATTGCCATGCGAGCATGGATCGGCGATTTCGCGCAAGCCGGGTCCGTTGCAGCGGCATCGCCGGCGATCGCCATCGCCTGGCAGCGGCAGCCGCCCCAGTCGATCTCGCGCCGCTCACAGCCGCGGCATGGCTCCTGCATCCAGTCCGTACCGCGAAAGGCATTGAACGCCGGGGAATCGGCCCAGATCGAGGACAGCCTGCGTGGTTCGAAACGCTCGAAGCTGAGCGACGGGATCGTCTGTGCGGCATGGCAGGGCAGTACGGTGCCGTCAGGCGTCACCATGAAGGCGTCCCGCGCCCAGCCGCCCATGCACGGCTTGGGATAGATCGCGAAATAGTCCGGCGTCACAAAATCGATGTTGATGATGCCGGCCAACCGCTCCTGTGCCTCCGCGACGATCTCCGCCTGCCTATCGACCGCTTCACGCTCCGGCATCAGTTGATCGCGATTGGTTAACGCCCAGCCGGCATATTGCACATTGGCGATCTCGAGCCTCTCCGCGCCCAACGAAAGGGCGAGATCGATGAATTCCGGCACCTCCTCGATGTTATGGCGATGGATCGGCGCGTTGATGGTTAGAGGCAGACCGGCCGCGCGCGCGCGGCCGGTCTGCCTCTAACCATCAACG
>NZ_RZPF01000604.1:0-4080 GCF_004022735.1 Mesorhizobium sp. M7A.F.Ca.AU.001.01.1.1 | reverse complement strand
AGTGACGCCTGCCGGCGATTTGGGCGCGGCGCTGGCCGACATAGCCGTGTCGTAAGCTCGCGTTGACACCGCCGCCCGCAAAAGCCTAAATCCGGTTCCAGATGGTCCCTTGCCCGCAACGGCAAGGGCTAAGAGGGAATGCGGTGCGGGGCAAAATCCCAAATCCGCGGCTGTCCCCGCAACTGTAAGCGAAGAGCCAAGGCCGAAAACCACTGGGAATTCCCGGGAAGGCGGCTACCCAAGGCGATGACTCGCGAGCCAGGAGACCTGCCGTCTGCGACTGTAGAATCCGATCGCCCGGCGGGTTTCCGGGCAAGGAGCCCGATCTTTGGACCACGACAGCAGTTTTTCGGCTGGCACAGCGGATATTTCGTCCGGCCATGATGATGCCTTGGCCGGCGTCACCATCATCGTCTGCGGCTCCTGCCGCAATGAGACCGGCTCCGACGCTCATCCCCGCGCCGGCGAGTTGCTGACGGACGACACGCGCCGCGCCGCCGCTGGCGACGATATCCGCATCCGCAGCGTCGAATGCCTTGGCAATTGCAAGCGGCGCCTCAGCGCCGCGATCCTGCGCGACGGTTGCTGGAGCTATGTCTTCGGCGACCTGACCGCGACCAGCGGCGCCGACCTCGTGACAGGCGCAAAGCTCTTCGCCACCTCGAAAGATGGCCTGATCCCGTGGCGTGGCCGCCCCGATAGCCTCAAGCGCGGCCTCGTGGCCCGCATTCCACCCATCGACATGCTGAAGGATTGACCATGACCACTTCCGTATCCCGCGTTCCCTGCACCGTCGTCACTGGCTTCCTCGGCGCCGGCAAGACGACGCTGGTCCGCCATCTCCTGGAAAACGCCGGCGGCAAGCGCATCGCCATCATCGTCAACGAATTCGGCGACATCGGCATCGATGGCGAGATCCTCAAGGGATGCGGTATCGACACCTGCCCCGAGGAAAACATCGTCGAACTGGCCAATGGCTGTATCTGCTGCACTGTCGCCGACGACTTCGTCCCGGCGCTCGACCAAATCCTGTCGCTGACGCCGAGGGTCGACCATATCCTGATCGAAACCTCGGGCCTGGCACTGCCCAAGCCGCTGGTCCAGGCCTTTCAGTGGCCCAGCGTGAAAAGCCGGGTGACCGTCGATGGCGTCATCGCCGTGGTCGACGGACCGGCATTGGCCGAAGGCCGCGTCGCCAACGACATGGAGGCCCTCCAGGCGCAGCGCGCCGGGGACGAGACGCTCGACCACGACGATCCGGTGGAAGAAGTGTTCGAGGACCAGATCGCCTGCGCCGACCTGATCATCCTGTCGAAGAGCGACCTGATGGACGCCGCCGGCACCGCCCGCGCCAATGCCATCGTTGGCGAACACTCCGCCCGCGCAGTGAAGATCGTGCCGACCTCGCATGGCAAGGTCGATCCCTCCGTGCTGCTCGGGCTCGGTCTGGCCGTCGAGGACGACATCGAAAACCGCAAGTCCCATCATGACGGCGCATTCGACCACGAGCATGACGACTTCGACACGTTCATCGTCGACATTGCCTCGATCGCCAATCCGGACGAGCTGGCAAAGCGCGTCGCCACCGTCGCCGAAGAAGAGAACGTGCTGCGCGTAAAAGGCTTCGTCGAGGTCGGCGGCAAGCCGATGCGGCTCTTGCTGCAGGCCGTCGGGCCGCGCGTCAATCATTACTATGACCGCGCCTGGACCGCTGAGGATGACCGCCGCTCGCGCCTCGTCGTCATCGGCCTGAAAGGGCTGAACCGCCCGGCGATCGAGCGTATACTCGCCGGCTGATTTCGGACACGGATTGCGATGCACATCCTAACCACGACATCCGCCTCGCTCGACGACCTCGCCGAGCCGGTCGATCTGCGGCAGACGCCGGCGGATATCGTGGCCCTGTCCTTCACCGACAGCGACCTCGCCGGACTGGCGGCGGCGTGGAGGACCGATGCCGACCGCCTGCCCTCGATGCGGCTGGCCGCACTGCGCGACTTGCGCCATCCCATGTCCGTCGACCTCTGGGTCGACAGCGTCGCCCGCCATGCCAAGATCATCCTCGTGCGCATCCTCGGCGGCTACGACTGGTGGCGCTACGGCTGCGACCAGCTTGCCTCGACCGCCCGCGAACGCGGCATAAAACTGGCGCTGCTGCCCGGCGAATGCCGCGACGAGGATCTGCGCCTGATCGAAGCCTCGACGCTGCCGCGCGAGGAGTTGGACGGCCTGCTCGACTATTTCCGCGAGGGCGGCCCGGCGAATATGAGCGCGCTGGTGCGCAGGCTGGCGGGCTTGGCGGGACAGGATGCGGAAGTGATCGGCCCGGTGGTGGTGCCGAAAGCTGGTTTTTACGTGCCCGGATGTGGAGTTGTGGAGAAGCCGGACTTATCGAATGCTGGCGCTTACAACGTCAACGCTCCTATCATCCCCATCCTGTTCTATCGCTCGATGCTGCTGGCCGCCGATGTCGCGCCCATCGATGCGCTTGTTGAAGCGCTGCGGCAGCGCGGCATCGACCCAGTCCCGATCTTCGTCTCCAGCCTCAAGGACCCAACCTCCCTCGCCTTCGTGGAAACAGCACTGACGGCGCTGAAGCCCGCCGCCATCATCACCGCGACCGCTTTCGCCTCAGGCGCCGAACCCGGCATCGAAACGCTGTTCGACCGCGCCGGCGTGCCTGTCTTCCAGGTCATCGTCGCCACCACCCGCCGCGACATCTGGCAAAACAACCAGCGTGGCCTGGCACCCGCTGACCTCGCCATGCATGTCGTGCTGCCCGAACTCGACGGCCGCGTCCTCGCCGGCGCCATTTCCTTCAAGGGCGAGACCGAGACCGATCCCGCACTCGGCCACCGCGCCTTCGCCAACCGGCCGGAACCGGATCGCGTGGCGCAGGTCGCTGACCGCGTCGCGGCCTTCATCAAGTTGCAGGAGACACCCCGCGCCGGGCGCAAGCTGGCCATCCTAATCCCGGATTACCCTAGCGCTCCTGGTCGAACCGGCTATGCCGTCGGCCTCGACGTGCCGTCCAGCGTGCTCGCCATGCTGCATGACCTGAAGGAGCAGGGCTATGTGATTGAGGGGATTCCGCAGACGCCGCGTGGGTTGCTGGATTTGCTGGAAGCCAGCGATACTGGATTGGCCTTAGATAACTACATTGCCTTCTCGACGGAGTTGCCGACTGCGGCAATTACTGCGGTCGAAGCCGCTTGGGGCAAAGCGGAAGACGAAACAGGTTTGCGCGGAAGCTTCCCCTTCCGCGCCGCCACCTTCGGCAACGTCACCATCGCCCTCGCCCCCGACCGCGGCCGCTCCGTCGACCGCCGCGCCGACTACCACGACCCGACGCTGCCCCCGCGCCATGCGCTGATCGCCTTCGGCCTCTGGCTGCGCAAGTCGCTCGGCGTCCACGCGCTGGTCCATGTCGGCGCCCATGGCACGCTTGAATGGCTGCCGGGCAAAACCGTTGCTCTGTCGGAAAA
This sequence comes from Mesorhizobium sp. M7A.F.Ca.AU.001.01.1.1, assembly GCF_004022735.1. Classification (NCBI taxonomy): domain Bacteria; kingdom Pseudomonadati; phylum Pseudomonadota; class Alphaproteobacteria; order Hyphomicrobiales; family Phyllobacteriaceae; genus Mesorhizobium; species Mesorhizobium sp. M7A.F.Ca.AU.001.01.1.1. Next base: position 595 of record NZ_RZPF01000604.1, on the reverse strand, counting down.
CTGCTTTCCGGAGATCGTCACCGGTCCCCTGCCCGTCATCTATCCCTTCATCGTCTCCAACCCGGGCGAAGCGGCGCAGGCCAAGCGGCGCATTGCCGCCGTCACCCTTGGCCATTTACCGCCACCGCTGACCGGCGCCGGGCTGGACGAAAACCAGCACAAGCTCGAGCGGCTGGTCGACGAATATGCGCAGGCCGACGGGCTCGACCGTCGCCGCCGTGACCGACTGGCGAAACTGATCGTCGACACCGCGCAAAAAACCGGTCTCGCCTCCGAAGCCGGCGTTGCCAGAACCGACGCGCCCGACGAGGCCTTGCGCCGCATCGATGCCTGGCTCTGCGACCTCAAGGATTTCGCCATCAAGGACGGGCTGCATATCTATGGCCGCGCTCCGGAGGATGAGCCGGACGCCATGCGCCGGCAAAGTGCTGAAGCCGAGAAGACGGCGCTCATCGCCGCGCTCGATGGCCGCCACGTCAAGGCTGGGCCGGCCGGCGCGCCTGCGCGCGGCCGCTCGGCCGTCTTGCCTACCGGCCGCAATTTGTTCACCTCGGACCCGCGCACCATGCCGACGCCGACCGCCTATGATCTGGGC
>NZ_RZPF01000603.1:0-4087 GCF_004022735.1 Mesorhizobium sp. M7A.F.Ca.AU.001.01.1.1 | reverse complement strand
GACCACTCCTCACCCCCCGCAAGGGGCGCGATTGCGCTATCGCTGGGCGTGTAGCATGCACTTCGGTCCCCACCTCCTCCTCGCCGCCCTCGAAGGCCTCGTCACCTCAGCCGTGCTGGCGCTGACCGCGCTCGGCCTGTCCTTGGTGTTCGGCGTCATGCGGGTGGTCAATGTCGCGCACGGTGAGTTCTTCATGCTGGGCGCCGTGCTCGCCTGGGCGATCACCACAGCCATTGGCGGCCATCCGGCGCTCGGCTTCCTGGCCGCACTTGTGATTGCTCCGCTGATCGTCGGCGCCATTGCGCTGGTCGCCGAACGGCTGGTGCTGCGCCGGCTCAACTACAATCCGGAAGCCACCATCGTCGCCACCATCGGCATGCTCTACATCATCCAGCAGCTGGCGCTGACCTTCTACGGTCCGGAGGCGCGGCCGGTGGAGCCGCCGTTCAGCTACCGCATCCTTCTGCCGTGGTTCGGCTACTCCGGCTACAAACTGTCTGTCATCGCCACTTCCGCGCTGCTGCTCACCGCGACATGGCTGGTGCTGACGCGCACCAAGGTCGGCCTCGTCATGCGCGCCACGCAGTATGACAGCGAGACGGCGCAGGCCTTCGGCATCCCCGTCGGCCGCGTCTATGGCGGCGTCTTCGCGCTTGGCGCCATGCTGGCGGCCATTGCCGCAGTGCTGATCGTGCCGATCAGCCAGGCGCATTACCTGATGGGGCAGGACCCGCTGCTGCTCTCCTTCATCGTCGTCATCATCGGCGGCCTCGGCTCGCTGCGCGGCACGGTCGTCGCCGCCGTGCTGATCGGTCTCTCCGACGGCATCATCTCGATGTTCTTCTCGCCGACGCTGGCCAAGATCATCGCCACGCTGCTGGTCGCCATGGTGCTGGTGTTCCGTCCGCAAGGCTTGTTCGGGACGAGGTCGCGATGAGCGAAGCTTCGCCGGTAAAAGCCTATGCCATGCATCTCGGCGTCGTCGGGCTGCTTTTCGTGCTGAGCTTCCTTCTGCCGGAATACTATCACGGCCTGCTCGCCCGCATCATGGTGCTGGCAGTGTTCGCCATGGGCTACAACATGCTGTTCGGCTATGTCGGCCTGCTCAGCCTCGGCCATGCCATGTTCTTTGCCGCCGGGCTCTATGGCGCCGGCCTTGCCGTCATCCAGCTCGGCTGGAGCGTACCAGCGGCGTTCGCCGCGGGGCTTGCCTGTGGTGTTGTTGTGTCACTCGTGATCGGCCTGCTGGCGCTGCGCACCACCGGCGTCGCCTTCATGATCGTCACCATGATGTTCGCGCAAGTGTTCTACCTCCTCATCCTCTACTTCGCGACGTGGACCGGCGGCGACCAGGGCATGGTCGTGCCGCAGCCGGCCCGTGTGCTCACCTTCGGCGCGACATCGCTCGAGCTCACCAATCCGACCGTTCGCTACATGACGGCGCTGGCGCTGTTTTCGATCGTGCTTCTCGTCACATTGGCCATCGTCCGCTCCCGGTATGGCCGCGTGCTGGTCGCCATCCGCGAGAATGAGGAGCGGACGAAGATGCTGGGATACGACACTTTCTCCAACAAGCTCGCCGCCGTCGTCATCTCCGGCATCATCTGCGCCGGCTCGGGTGCCGCCTATGCGCTGCTGTTCGGCTATGTCGGATCGAGCTTCGCGTCGGTGCAGTATTCGATCCTGCCGCTGCTGTGGGTGCTGCTGGGCGGTGCTGCAACAACGCTCGGGCCGCTGATCGGCACGCTGTTCATGTACTATGTCATCGATATCACCAGCGGCTACACCTCCGCCTATCTGCTGATCGTCGGCATCGCGCTGATCCTGCTTGTGCTGTTCTTCCCCAAAGGCATTCTGGGCAGCATTAGGCAGCGCTGGCTCGGGTGGCTGCCATGATGCCGCTTTTGACCACCAAGGGCCTTTCTCGCGACTTCGGCGGCCTGCGTGCCGTCGACCGTGTGGATTTCTCCTTGATGCCGGGCGAAATCCGCGCCGTGATCGGCCCCAATGGAGCGGGGAAGACCACCTTCGTCAGCCTGGTCAGCGGCCGCATCCAGCCGTCTGCCGGCATGATCGTCTTCGACGGCGCCGACATCACCAATCTGCCTGCCTATGTCAGGGTCCGCAGGGGGATCGCCTACACCTTCCAGCTCACCAGCGTCTATGCCAACCTGTCCGTCTACGCCAACGTCGCGCTGCCCGCGCAACTGACGCTGCGGCATGGCAGCCATTCCAGGAGCGCGATACAGGCCGCTGTCATGACCGCACTCGAACGCACCGGCCTGGCCGATCGCGCCCACATGCCGGCCGGGCAGTTGTCCTACGGCCATCAGCGCCTGCTGGAAGTGGCGATGGGGCTGGCGCTGAAGCCGCGCCTTTTGATCCTCGACGAGCCGACGCAAGGGCTGGCCGACAGCGAGATCGACAATTTCATCACCCTGGTGCGCGAGATCGCCAAGAACGCCACCGTGCTTCTGATCGAGCACAACATGCCTGTCGTCATGCAGCTGGCCGACCGCATCACTGTCTTCAATGCCGGCAAGATCCTCGCCGAAGGCACGCCCGAAGCGATCCGCGAAAACGCGGCGGTGCAGGAAGCCTATCTGGGGACTGCCCCATGACCGAGGCAAACCAGGCCGAGGCCACGCCTCAAGCACTCACCATTTCGCGGCTCGACTGCTTCTATGGCGAGGTCCAGGTGCTCTATGGCCTCGACCTGGTGCTGAACAAAGGCGAGGTGCTGTGCCTGTTCGGCCGCAATGGCGCCGGCAAGACGACGACACTCAAGGCCATCATGGGGCTGGTCCCCTCGAGCGCCGGCTCGATCAGGCTCGATGGCAAGGAGTTGACCGGCCTGCCGGCGCATGAGGTGCCGAAGGCCGGCGTCGCCTATGTGCCGCAGGGAAGGCGACTGTTCGCCGAAATGACGGTGGCGGAAAACATCGAGATCGGCCTGATGGCGCGCGGCAAAGGCAAGGCGACGCGTGAAAACGTGCTCGACCTCTTTCCATTGCTGCGCCAGCGGCTGCGGCAGCGTTCCGGCACACTGTCCGGCGGCGAACAGCAGATGCTGGCGATGGCGCGTGCACTCTGCCTCGAACCGCAGGTGCTATTGCTCGACGAGCCGACCGAAGGACTGATGCCGTCGATGATCGCCAAGATCCGCGAGACGGTGTCGACGCTGCGTGACATGGGCGTGTCGACCATCCTGGTCGAACAACGGGTCGATGCAGTGCTTTCTGTCGCCGACCGCGTTGCTTTCGTCGAAAACGGCCGCAACCGCGAGACGGTCGATGTCGAGGAATTGCGCGCCGACCCGTCGGCGGTGCGCCGTTATGTCGGCGTGGGTTGATCAGCCGAAGAACAGAAAACCCGCTACCAAAAATGTCGGGATCAGCACCAGGCCCGACCATGCCATATAGCCAAAAAAGCCCGGCATCTTCACGCCGCGATGTCGGGCGATGGCGTAGACCATGAAATTCGGCGCATTGCCGATATAGGTGTTGGCGCCCATGAACACCGCGCCGGCCGAGATCGCGGCAAGCGTCGAAGCGAACTCCGTCATCAGGTGCCGGGGGTCACCGCCGGCAAGCTCGAAGAACACCAGATAAGTCGGCGCATTGTCGAGGAAGGATGACAGCGCCCCGGTCAGCCAGAAATAGGCGAGATCGTTGGGCTGGCCGGAGGAAGAACTCACAAGCGACACCAGCGGCGCCAGCGCACCCTCATGGCCTGCCCTGAGGATGGCGATGACCGGCACGATGCAGATGAAGATGCCGGCAAACAATTTGGCCACCTCTGCTATCGGACCCCAGTTGAAGCCATTGGCCTCGCGGTATTCCTTGCGCGAAATGACAAGTGAAACGAGGGCGAGCGCCAGGATCATGGCGTCGCGCACCAGGTTCTGCAGTTCCAGGCTGACGCCGAACACGGAGAAGCTGACGCCCGGCTTCCAAGCCGCCGATAGCAGGATGGCGCCGATCACCCCCGCCAGCAGCGGAAGGTTGGCCAGGCCGCGCAGGCGCACCTTGGTATCCGGTGTCGGGTCCTTGATCTTCGGCGCGCCAGCCTCGCGCCGGTGCAGGAT
>NZ_RZPF01000602.1:0-4093 GCF_004022735.1 Mesorhizobium sp. M7A.F.Ca.AU.001.01.1.1 | reverse complement strand
CGACCGTGCCGCGAAAACGCTGCACCGTGAAGCAGAACGAACGATGCCAGCCGCTGGCCACCGCGCGTTCTCCGCCCCTCACCTCGCCGGCGGGCTTCCACAGCAGCGAGCCATAGGCAAATAGTTTCAGCGGCCCGGCCGGAGCGCCGGCCAGCACCTCGTCGCGGATACGCGCATAGTCGGCATCGGTCATGTGAACCATGCCCGGCGTCGGCCCGGCATCCTCGACAGCACGCATAGTGCGCGCGACCAACGCCTCGGTCAGCGCCATCGGCGTGTTGCGCGGCACGGACTTGCGCGGCGATATGGCAGAAATCGGCTGGTTCATTTCATACCCTCTACCGTCGCCGTCATGTTGCCGAAGGCAGAGGGATTCTCAAGGGTCCATGTGACCGGCGCAAAATTCAACGGCCGATGCCGGGCGGGTGACCCTCCCGCCCGGCATCCAATCATTCTAGTGCTTGGTGCTCTTGCCGCCGATGGGGATGCGCCTCATCTTGTTCTGTGCCTTCTCGGATTTCGGCAAGGTGACGAACAGCACGCCGTTGCGGAAATCGGCAGCGACCTTGTCTTCTTCGACTTCGAAGCCGATCGGAATGCGACGTTCGAAGCGGCCGTAGAATCGCTCGGAGAACTGACGTTCCTTGTCGTCGGTTTCGGCGTGTTTTTCACCGCGCAACGTCAGGACGCCGTCATCGAGCAACACCTCGATGTCCTTTTCCTCCATGCCGGGTATCTCGGCGGTCACGCGGATTTCCTTGTCCGTTTCCGAGATTTCCACGCTAGGCCAGCCACCGCCCGCTGAAGAGAGCCTGCCCAAGGATGGAAGACGTGAACCGAAACCGCGGAACATGTCGTCAACAAGGCGGTTCATCTCGCGATGCAGGCTCATGAATGGGTCCTGATCGCGGTCGCCTGAGAGGGTCTGAACCTGGTTTGGATCGCGACCCCATGGCATCAGATCACGAATGGTCATTGCATTTGCTCCTTTCTTGATCCTGTCTATCGTTCGTTTGCATGCTCTGGTTGCCATGCTCGGACGATGCGCGTCTGCGCCATTGGCGCTCCGGTCCCGTTGGAAACGCCTGGATCAGTGGCGGGGGCTCGCGCACCTGAGCCTGCCCGAAGGCCACCGCCCCTGACCCGCGCGGCGCCCGTGAAGCCGGCGCCTCGTCGGCACTGGTGCGGAGGATTTTGGACTCCGTCGCGGGTGGGTCAAGACCTCGTAATGTAATGTGATTGGTGCATGCAGGTGCCTGCGTCACCGGTGCTGTCCACATCAGTCGTGCCCTTCGATCGGCACTTCGCGAAACAGTGGTCAACCGCCAGCTTGGTGTCTGCTGGACCGGAGCCGCCTCGGCCTCAACGCGCGGCTGGTCGGCTGGATCGGCGGTCTCGAGGACAGGGAACAATGCCGCTGGCAGGCCGTTCTGTTCCTTGCCGGAGGATGCCATGAACGACGCGTCGGCAAAGCCCGCTGGCCCCGTCCTTTCATCGGCGGAGCGCGTCAACACGCTGTCGCATTTTCACCGCGCCGAGATCGCTCGCATGGCGGGATGGCGCGACCGGCTGGACAGGACAACCAACTGGGCAATCACGGTGGTGGCGGCGCTGCTTTCGGTATCGCTGTCGACGGCCAGTGCGCATCACGGCGTGCTGCTTTTCGCCATGCTGCTGATCCTGCTGCTGCTATGGATCGAGGCGCGCCGCTATCGGTTCTTCGATTTCTATCGGGCGCGCGTACGCCAGTTCGAGCGCCACTATTTCGCGCAGATCTTTTCCCCACAGCCCGACTTTGCCTCGGACTGGCTGCTCATCGTCGGGGAAGGCCTACGCGCGCCGAAGTTCCTGCTGTCGCAGCGCGTCGCGCTGGCCCGTCGGCTGCGGCGAAATTACATCTACCTGTTCCTGATCCTCTTGCTGGCCTGGGTGCTCAAGATATCCACCCCCAGCCTTCAAACCGTGGGCGTCAGGACCGGCTTTGCCGGTTCGCTTCGCGAAGCCGTAGACAGCGCCGCCCTTGGCCCCGTTCCCGGTGTGGCGATCGTGGTTGTCGTGGCCGCATTCTATGTCGGGTTGCTTGCCATCGTCTTTTTCACGGCCGATAACGACGGCGAACTGTCCTTTGGCGACGTGCATGTTTGACGTTGATGCCCGGCAACACGCCGCTGCAACGCAAACGGCGGCCCGCGCGCTGAGATGGTCGGTCCGCCGAGACGTTTGAGGGAACGGAACTTCGCGCCTAGATGCCGAAGAACTGCTTGCCAACCATGTAACCCAGTGCCGCCACGACCAGCGGAAACAGCGCCGGCGCGGCTTTGCCCAGAAGGGAGACCTGCGGGTCCTTCGCCGGCGTATGACGTGCATTGCCGAGATTCTTGGTCATTGCTTGCCTCAGGTTCGAAAGACTCATTAGCAAATGCTGATTAACAGCATGACCGCATTAACGGCTTGATAGGAAATCAACTCTGATCAGATGCAAATTCTAATGATCGGCACATGGACGGCAAAGACGCGCTGCCCTATTTGGCGGCGTTCGAAGCATCGACGGGGACGCGCGGCCGTTCGCGGCAATCGACAAAAACACGCCCGAACAACAAGATGGCTCAGGAACTCGATTTAGCAGGTGAGCGCCAGCTCCGAAGCCGGTGCAGTTCATCCGCCGTCTCGCCCGAGCTTCGTGTTGATAGCTCGGGGTCGAACGCATGTCCGCGGCGTAGGCAGGCCGCCTCCCGTCAAAAAATTCGCAAACCAATGTCGGACTGGCTAGGCTTCGTCCGTCCTTGGGGTATCGAACAGGCATTCATGAAAGGATCCAGCAATGCCCGGCACCGTACGTTTGCACCGCGTTCTGACGACCAGCCCTGAAAAGGTCTATCGCGCCTTCGTTGAAGCGGACGCGCTGGCCAAGTGGCTTCCGCCAAACGGCTTCACCTGCACGGTCCATAATTTCGAGGCAAAGGTCGGAGGCACGTTCAAGATGTCGTTCCGCAATTTCACCACCGGCGACAGCCACGCCTTCGGCGGCGAATACCTTGAACTCGTTCCGGGCGAGCGCCTGCTCTACACCGACAGGTTCGACGATCCCAACCTGCCCGGCGAGATACGGGTGACCGTGGTCTTGAAAAAAGTGTCGGTCGGCACTGAAATCGACATTACCCAGGCCGGCATTCCGGACGTCATTCCGGTCGAGGCCTGCTATCTCGGCTGGCAGGAATCGCTCAGAAATCTGGCAAAGCTCGTCGAGCCCGAGATCAATCAATAGGCTGCGGATGGCCGGGAGAACGGCCGTTTCTGGCCTGCCGAAGCCTGAAACTTGGACTGTGGCGGGAACTGCCCTTTGTCGCTAGCAATTCATCATTGCGGCACCCCTGTGCCTGGACGTGTCGATGAAGAATGCAGCGGAGGTTGAAAAAGCATGACTCTGACCAACCGAGACATCGTCGAGTTGACGGCGTGGCGGCGCCAGCTGCACCAGTATCCGGAAATCTCGAATGAAGAGGAGAAGACGGCAAAGGAGGTCGTCGCCTTCCTCGCCGATACGGGGCCGGACAAGGTGCTGACACAGCTCGGCGGGCACGGCGTCGCGGTCACATATGACAGCGGCAAAGCAGGGCCGACGGTGCTGTTCCGTTCGGAACTCGATGCCTTGCCTATCGAAGAACTTTCAGGCGTGCCGCATGCGTCGCGCGTGCCGGGCAAGTCGCATATGTGCGGCCATGACGGACACACCGCCATCCTGGCATCCCTCGGCCGGCAGTTGGGGCGCGAGCGGCCTGCAAGCGGCCGCGTCGTGCTGATGTTCCAGCCGGCGGAGGAAACCGGCAATGGCGCAGCCGGCGTCGTTGCCGATCCCCGCTTCGGCGAGATCGCGCCGGATTTCGCTTTCTCGCTGCACAACCTGCCTGGCGTGCCGTTCGGCGAGGTGCGGCTCAAGCCCGGCGTGGTCAACTGTGCGTCACGCGGCATGCGCATCGTGCTGGAGGGCAAGACCGCCCATTCATCCATGCCGGAGACCGGCACCTCGCCGATGCTGGCGATCAGTGAGCTGATGCCGGCGCTGCCGGCGCTCGGGCGCGGAACCTTCGCCGAC
>NZ_RZPF01000601.1:0-4094 GCF_004022735.1 Mesorhizobium sp. M7A.F.Ca.AU.001.01.1.1 | reverse complement strand
GGTGGTGGCGATCAGGATGCGTGTCTCGCCCTGCTTGAAGGCGCGCATCGCCTCGTCCTTCTCGGCACCCTTCATGCGGCCGTGAACGAGACCGATGCGATCGCCGAACAATGGTTTCAGCGAGGCGAAGCGGTCTTCGGCCGACATCAGTTTGATCTCTTCGGATTCCTCGACCAGCGGACAGATCCAGTAGATCTTCTGGCCGCCGGCGACGGCGTCCACCATGCGGGCGACCAGTTCGTCGAGCCGCTCGAGCGGCAGCGTAACGGTACGGATCGGCTGGCGGCCGGCCGGTTTTTCCGTCAGTTTCGACACGTCCATGTCACCGAAAGCGGTCAGCACCAGGGTGCGCGGGATAGGAGTGGCCGTCATCACCAACATGTCTGGCGCGTCGCCCTTGGCGGTGATGGCAAGCCGCTGATGGACGCCGAAACGATGCTGCTCGTCGATGACGGCGAAGACGAGGTCTTTGAAGGTGACGGTCTCCTGGAACAGCGCGTGGGTGCCGACGACGATGTCGATCTCGCCGGTTGCCAGGCCGACCAGCGTATCCGCGCGTTCGCGGCCCTTCTCGCGACCGGTGAGGATGGCGATGCGAAGCCCTACCTTGGCGGCAAGCGGCGTGATGGTCGCAAGATGCTGGCGCGCCAGGATTTCGGTCGGTGCCATCAAGGCTGCCTGGCCGCCGGCCTCGACGGCACGCGCCATGGCCAGCAGCGCGACGACAGTCTTGCCGGAACCGACATCGCCCTGCAGAAGCCGCAGCATGCGCTCTGGGTCGGCGAGGTCGGCATTGATTTCGGCCAGCGCAAACTCCTGGCTTGATGTCAGCGAATAGGACAGTGCGGCCCGCAGTTTTTCGACGATGCGGCCGTCGCCGACCAGGGGTCGCCCGGACAGCCTGCGGACTTTCGCTCGCACCAGCGCCAGCGAGACCTGGCCCGCCAGCAACTCGTCATAGGCGAGCCGCCGCCAGGCGGCACCATCGATGGAGACGTCAATCGGGTCGGCCGGATTGTGGATGCGGGCAAGCGCATCGCCAAAGGCCGCAAAGGTGTGCCGCCGCATGAAGGCGCCGTCCTGCCATTCGGGAAATTCAGGCACGCGCGTCAGCGCCTGGCCGATCGCCCGGCGCAGCACCTTGCCCGAGAGCCCGGCTGTCAGAGGATAGACCGGTTCGACCAGCGGCAGGTTTTCCGCTTCGCTGGCCAGCGCAATATGGTCGGGGTGGACCATGCTCGGGCGGCCGTTGAACCATTCCATGCGGCCCGAGACCACGACATGCTCGCCCTCGGGCATCGCCTTTTCGAGATAGGAGGCGTGAGCATGGAAGAAGGTCAGCGCGATCTCTCCGGTATCGTCATGGGCGAAGACCCGGTAGGGCACCGACCTGTTGCCACGCGGTGGCGGCTGGTGGCGGTCGATGCGCACATCGAGCGTGACGATCTGGCCTTCCGCGGATCCCGCGATACCAGGCCGACTGCGCCGGTCGATGACGGTGTGCGGCAGCACGAACAGAAGATCGCCGGCACGCGCCGCGCGGTCGCCGAGATCGGCCGGAACAACCTTCTCGATCAGCGCGCCGACTTTCGGTCCGACGCCTGCAAGCGACGTAATCGGGACAAACAAGGGATCGAGGATGGTCGGGCGCATGATGTCAGCTTATGTTGCGACGGCGGCAGCGCAAGGCTGACAGCCCCTTCTATCCACGCTATATGCGCCGCAGCAAGCAAGGATGCGGTACGATGACCGGAACGACGAGATCAAGCGAGGGGCTGGACGTGCGCCGCCGCAAGCTTCTGTTTCGCTCCTGGCATCGCGGCATGCGCGAGATGGACCTGATCCTCGGCACTTTCGCCGACGCTGAGATCGGCGTCTTGACCAACGAGGAAATCGACCAATATGAGAGGCTCCTCGACATTCCCGATACCGAATTCCTGCCCATGGTCACCGGCGAACGCCCGGTTCCGGCCGATATCGATTGTGCCGTCCTGCGAAAGATCCTGGCTTTCCGCCGCTCTCTGACATTCTGAACACAAGCAATTCCAGGAAAAGTAACGAAGCGGTTTTCCGTTCGGAATTGCGATGAAACAAGACCGTGATTTCATGAGCCTCATTCCCACCATCGGTCTGCCGAAAGGCCGCGCCGGTCAGTTCATCGTCGATGGCGTCGCCGACGGCTACGAAGCCTTTGCGCTGGTGCAGGCGGCGCTCGAGATCGCGCCCGACAAGCCGGTTCTGTTCGTCGCGCGCGACGGTCAGCGCCTGCCGGCGATCATCGAGGCATTGTCCTTCGCGGCCCCCGGCCTGCCGGTGCTGGAACTGCCGGCCTGGGATTGCTTGCCCTACGACCGCGTCTCGCCCGGCTCCGATGCGGCCGCCAAGCGCCTCGATGCGCTGACCGCCATGATCGCTCTGGCGAAGAAGCCGCACCGCGCCGTCATCCTCACCACCGCCAATGCGCTGCTGCAGCGCATTCCGCCGTCCGAGTTGGTCGAGGCGCAGACTTTTCATGCCAGGCCCGGCAACCAGATCGACATGAACGCACTGGTCTCGCGGCTGGAAACGTCCGGTTTCGAGCGTGTGCCGACAGTGCGCGGCATCGGCGAGTTCGCGGTGCGCGGCGGCATTCTCGACCTGTTCGCCCCCGGCTGGACCGAGGCGCTCAGGCTCGATTTCTTCGGCGACACGCTGGAATCGATCCGTGTGTTCGACGCCGCCACGCAGCGCACCACCGGTCAACGCAAGTCGATGGCGCTGCAAGCGATGAGCGAAGTGGCGCTGACGCCGGAAACCATCAGCCGCTTCCGCCGCTCCTATATCGAAGCCTTCGGCGCACCGCAGCGCGACGACGGGCTCTATGCGGCGGTCAGCGAAGGGCGTCGCTTCGCTGGCATGGAGCACTGGCTGCCGTTCTTTTACGAACGGCTGGAGACGGTGTTCGACTATCTGCCTGACACGCCCGTCATCTTCGACCATCTGGCGCATGAGGCGCTGGCCGAGCGCCACACGCTGATCCTCGATCACTACGAGGCGCGCAGGAAGCAGGCCGATGGCGCGCTGAAGGATGCGGTGCCCTATAAGCCAGTCGCGCCGGACCTGCTCTATCTCTCCCCGGAAAACCTGATCACCTCGCTCGGGCCGCGCGAAGCGATCGACTTTACGCCATTCGACGCGCCCGACATTGGCGCCAAGAAGGTCTATCACGCCGGTTCGCGCCACGGCCGCAGCTTCGTCGAGGAGCGCGCCGATCCGAACGCCAACGTGTTCGATGTCGTCGTCAAACACATCGCCGATGAGCGCGCGGCGCGCCGCCGCGTCGTCATCGCCGGCTGGACCGAAGGCTCGCTCGACCGGCTTGGCCAGATCCTCGCCGAACACCATCTCGGCAACCTCAAGCAGGTCGTGACGCTGGCGGAAGCCGAAAAGCTCGAGCCGGGGCAGGCGGCCCTGGCCGTGCTGCCGCTCGAATCCGGCTTCGAGACCGAAAAACTGGTCGTCGTCGCCGAACAGGACATTTTGGGCGACCGGCTGATCCGGCGCTCGAAACGCAAGAAACGTCCCTCGGATTTCATTGCCGAGGCCTCGGCGCTGTCGGCCGGCGACATTGTCGTCCATGCCGACCACGGCATTGGCCGTTTCATTGGCCTGCGCACCATCGAAGCGGTCGGCGCGCCGCATGACTGCCTGGAAATCCACTATGCCGGCGACGACCGGCTGTTCCTGCCGGTGGAAAACATCGAACTCCTGTCGCGCTACGGTTCTGACACGGCCGAGGCGACGCTGGACAAGCTTGGCGGCGGCGCCTGGCAGTCGCGCAAAGCGCGGCTGAGGAAGCGCCTGCTCGACATGGCCGGTCAGTTGATCCGCATCGCCGCCGAGCGGCAGATGCGCTCGGCGCCGCCACTGGTGCCGGCAGAAGGCCTCTATGGCGAGTTCGCCGCCCGCTTTCCCTATGAAGAGACCGACGACCAACAGACGGCCATCGATTCGGTGCGCGACGATCTTGCTGCCGGCAAGCCGATGGACCGGCTGATCTGCGGCGATGTCGGTTTCGGCAAGACCGAAGTGGCGCTGCGTGCCGCCTTCATCGC
>NZ_RZPF01000005.1:0-30653 GCF_004022735.1 Mesorhizobium sp. M7A.F.Ca.AU.001.01.1.1 | reverse complement strand
CCGTCAAGTCGGTCGAATAGTCATCTGAAAGCGCTCCGGGCCGTAGCGGCCCGGAGCCTGCCTTTCACACCGCCGCGTCCGAAAGGATGCCGTGGCGAATTTGAATCCGCGCCTGAACCCGACGAAATCGAGTTGATTTCGCGGGGGCGCCAACCGGATCAACCCATGAACCCGCGCACACGCAAAGCCCTGGAGTTCGTACTCGACAACCTCGTCTGGTTCATGCTGCTGTTCGTGCTGGTGGTCTTCTCCATCTTCGTCCCGAACTACTTTCAGCTCGGCATCTTCGCCAATATCATCGAGGCTTCGAGCGTGCTCGGCGTCATGTCGATCGGCCTGGCGCTGGTGATCATCGCCGGTCACATGGATCTGTCGGTCGAATCCGTCGCAGCGCTCAGCGCCATGGCGGTCGGCATCCTGTTTTGCTCGTCGGGCATCGGCATGGGCGTGCAGCTGCATCCCGAGTGGCTGATGGTTCCGGTTTCGCTGCTGCTGGCGCTGGCAGTCGGGGGTCTCATCGGCGCCTTCAACGGCTATCTGGTGGTCAAGGTGAAGATGAGCGCCTTCATCATCACGCTGGCGTCCTACATCTGGGTGCGCGGCCTCGTGTTGGTCGTGTCGGGCGGCCGCTCGGCGCAGGACCTGGCGCCGGCCATCCGCTGGTTCGGCATCCAGCGCCTTGTCGGCCTGCCGCTCACCGCCTGGATCGCGGTTGGCTGTTTCGTGGTCTTTTCGCTGATCATGGCCAAGACGCCGCTCGGCCGGCATCTGGTGATGATCGGCGGCAACGAGACGGCGACCTTCCGCGCCGGCATCCGGGTGAACCGCAATCTCATCATCGCCTTCGTGCTCGCCGGCGCCATCGCCGGCCTGGCTGGCTGGCTGCTGGCGATCCGCACGTCGGGCGCCACCGCCAATCTCGGCGTCGGCTTGCTGTTCAACGCCTTCGCCGCGGTCGTCATCGGCGGCGTCAGCCTCAAAGGCGGCGTCGGCACCCTCCCCGGCGTCTATGCCGGCGTGCTTTTGCTCTCGGCCATCAACACGGCGATCAATTTGATGGGCCTGCCGGCCAATTTCACCCAGGTGATTCATGGCCTGCTGGTGCTGGCCGCGGTGCTGCTCGACGCCTTCAAGCAAACCATTCGCCAAAGACTCGCATGACAGGACGGCTCGCATGACAGGACGGCTAAAAGACAAGGTGGCGCTCATCGTCGGCGCCGCCCGCGGCATCGGCAAGGGCATTGCGCTCCGCTTTGCCGAAGAGGGGGCGCGGCTGGTGCTCGCCGACACCGAAGTCGAGGCCGGGCAAGCGACCGCTGGCGAGTTGGGCGTCCCCTTCATCCGCACCGACATCTCGCAAATGAGCGACGCCAAGGCCGCCGTGGCGCTGGCGCTGAAGCAGCATGGCCGTCTCGACATCATCGTGCAGAATGCGGGCATCTATCCCTGGCAGCTGATCGAGAACACCAGCGCCGACGACTGGGACCGCGTCATGGCGGTCAATCTGCGCGGCACCTTCAATGCCAGCCGCGCGGCCCTGGTGCCGATGAAGGCGCAACGCTTCGGCCGCATGCTCTACACCTCCTCCATCACCGGTCCGCATGTCACCAGCCCGGGCCATGGCCACTATTCGGCCAGCAAGGCCGGCATCAACGGCTTCATCCGCGCCGCGGCACTGGAATTCTCCGGCTACGGCATCACCGTCAACGGCGTCGAGCCCGGCAACATCCTGACCGAAGCGATCGAGCTGCATCGCGGCGAGGCGTTCATCAAGAACATGGAGGATTCCATCCCGCTTGGCCGCCTCGGCAGCCCGCGCGACGTCGCCAATGCCTTCCTGTTCCTCGCCTCGGACGATGCCAGTTACATCACCGGCACGACCATCGTCGTCGATGGTGGCCAGTTGCTGCCCGAAGGCAGCGATTTCCGGCTCGTTCCGCCATGATCATCGATTTCGGCGATGGCTTCTTCCTGCGCCAGGCGACCGAGGCCGACCATCCAGCACTTGCCATGATCTGCCTCAAGACCGGTGATGCCGGCCAGGATGCAACCGGTCGCGAAGACGCTCCGGATCTGTTGGGCCAGATCTACACCATCCCCTACCAGGTGCTGGAGCCCGACCTCGCTTTCATCGTCGATGGGCCAACGGGCGCCGCGGGCTATCTGCTGGGTGCAAAAGACACAAAGGCTTTCAATGCAGGCCTGGCAGCAAAGTGGTATCCGCGCCTTCGCGCGCAGGTGACCGATCCCGGACCCGACCGCGCACGCTGGAGCGGCAGCGACTGGGCTCGCCACCAGATCCATCATCGCGACTTCACCATTCCGCCGGCCCTGGCTGCCTACCCTTCGCACGGTCATATCGACCTTTTGTCGCAAGCGCGTGGCAAAGGCATCGGCCGGCGGGCGATGGCTTTTCTCGAGCAAAGGCTCGCCGCGCTCGGTTCACGCGGGCTTTGCCTCGAAGTGATGCCGGACAATCACAACGCGCTGCGCTTCTACAGGGCCATCGGATTCGCGGTGTTGCGGGAGCCGGGATTGCCGGACCACAGCATCTATGTCGCCAAACGGCTGACAACCGCACCGGAGATCGTGCGCACCGGAGATCGTGTGAATGGTGGGCGATGACGGGCTCGAACCGCCGACATCTTCGGTGTAAACGAAGCGCTCTACCAACTGAGCTAATCGCCCGCTCCGGGCCGGACCTTTAAGCGGTCAGGGTCCGCTTCGCAAGGCCAAATGAGCGCAGGACGCCCTGGTTGGATGCCGGTTTTGCCAACAAAACGCCGGCTGTCAAAAAACCTTCTCCTGTTTGCTGTTATGATGGTTTGGTGCGCTTGACACCCGGTGGCGAACCCCTTATCCAGCGCCCCAACGACGAACACGGCTGACACGTGTTCGCCATGCGCGGGTGTAGCTCAGTTGGTTAGAGTGCCGGCCTGTCACGCCGGAGGTCGCGGGTTCGAGCCCCGTCACTCGCGCCATTTCTCTCAAGGGTATCAAGCCCTTGGCTTTGGAGAAATGTCGACATTGATTGTCAAAAATGTTGTCTTGCAAGAGACCTGAGGTCCAAGAGACCTGAGGTCACTCAGGTCCGTTCGGCCCGTGCAGACGTCTTGCCGCGCAAGATCATCCTCTCGCCAGCAGCGCCTCGACCTCCTGCAGCGTCGGCATGGATGGCGCAGTCCCTGGCCGGGTCACCGAGATTCCGGCGACGGCGCAAGCGAAGCGCACCGCCTGCAGCGGTTCCACGCCCCTCGAAAGTGCTGCCGCAAGCCCGCCATTGAAGGCATCGCCTGCCCCCGTGGTTTCGACCACCGGGCCGGCACTGACGGCTGGAACATGGTCGGAGCGATTTTTCGAGTGCAAAAGCGCGCCCTTGTCGCCGAGCGTGACGATGACTGTGCCGACGCCCTTTTCGAGCAGACTGTCCGCAGCGGCTCGCGCCTCGTCGACCGAGGACACCTTCATCCCGGTCAGTTCCTCCGTCTCGGTCTCGTTGGGTGTGAAGTAGTCGCAGAGCGTGTAGATGCGGTCGGGAAGCTTTGCCGCAGGGGCCGGATTGAGGATCGTCGTCACCCCTGCCCCACGCGCGATCTCCAACGCCCGCATGGCTGCTTCGATCGGCTGTTCGAGCTGCGTGACAAAGACGCCGGCATTGCTGATCAATGCGGCATTGGCTTCGATATCGGCTGGAGAGATCAGCATGGCAGCACCGGGGCTGACGATGATGGCGTTGTTGCCGGTGGTCTCCTCGACGAAGATGTAGGCCGCGCCGGTGTAGCTTTCCGGCGTGTCGATGACGGCATCCTTGACGCCCGCCTGCGTCCAGGTCTGCCTGGCCATGTCGGCGAAGGGGTCTACGCCGAGGCGGGTGAGGAAGGTGACGTCGGCGCCGAGCTTGCCGGCGGCCACCGCCTGGTTCGAGCCCTTGCCGCCGGGACCCAGCGTGAAGGATGTGCCGAGGATCGTTTCGCCCATGCGCGGCTGCCGCTGCGCCCTGTAGGCGGTGTCGGCGACGAACACACCCAATATGACGACCGGCTTGCCCGAAGCCATGCCGCTACTCCGCATCCGGCGGCACGACGCCCTTGCGGAAGGCGAAGCAGCCATAGAAGCGGCGTTCGCCGGTCTGGATGACACAATAGGCTTGTTTGGCGCGCTCGTAGAAGGCGTAGCGCTCGACCGCGATCATCGGCCACGACTTGCCCTCGGCCTTATCGACTTCCTTCTGCACTTCCTTCTGCACTGCAGGAATCTCGTCCGGCTTGCCGACGATTTCCATGCGCGCGGCCGAATCGTCGACGAACGTGTCGAGCGGGTAGAGCGACAGCACCGCCTTGACCACTTGCGCGGCCGAGGCATCGATGCGCAGCACGCGGCCGAGCGCCGTCTGGCGCGCCACCGAATCGGACGGAAAATTGGTGTCGGCGATGATCAGATCATCGCCATGCCCCATTGCCCGCAATGCCTGCAGCACGTCGGCATTGAGCAGCGGGTTGATGCCTTTGAGCATGGTATTCCTCGTGAGTTGGGATCAGAGACGCTTGCCGGTCTCTGCGTCGAAAAGATGGATCTGGTCGAGCCTTGGCTTCAGCTTCAGCGTATCGCCCGGCTTGAAGTCGTGGCGCTCGCGAAACAGCGCCACCATCTCGCCTTCGCCGAAGCGCAGGAACACCAGCGTTTCCGAGCCGGTCGGCTCGACCACCGAAATCTTCGCCGGCACGCCGTCGGGATGGATCTCGAGGTGCTCCGGTCGCACGCCATAGACGACCGCTTGACCGTCCTGCGCGGCATTGCCCGATCCGATCGGGAACAGCGTGCCTGCGATGTCGACACCGGGCTTGTCGCCCTTGCGCATGGTGCCCTTGAGCAGGTTCATCGAAGGCGAGCCGATGAAGCCGGCGACAAACAGGTTGGCCGGGCGGTCGAACAGTTCCAGCGGCGCGCCGACCTGCTCGATGCGGCCGTCGCGCATGACAACGATCTTGTCGGCCATGGTCATGGCCTCGATCTGGTCGTGGGTGACGTAGATGGTGGTGGTCTTCAGCCTCTGGTGCAGTTCCTTGATCTCGGTGCGCATCTGCACGCGCAGCTTGGCGTCGAGATTGGACAGCGGCTCGTCGAACAGGAACACCTGCGGATTGCGCACGATGGCGCGGCCCATGGCCACGCGCTGGCGCTGCCCGCCGGAAAGCTGGCGGGGATAGCGCTTCAGATAGGGATTGAGGTCGAGGATGTCGGCGGCGCGCTTGACCCGCTCGGCGACCACGGCCGGATCGGTTTTCCTGAGCTTGAGCGCGAAGGCCATGTTCTGCTCGACCGTCTTGTGCGGATAGAGCGCATAGTTCTGGAACACCATGGCGATGTCGCGCTTGGCCGGCGGCAGATGATTGACGACGCGGTCGCCGATGGCGATCGTGCCGGCGGAGACGGTCTCCAGCCCGGCCACCATCCTGAGCAGCGTGGACTTGCCGCAACCCGAAGGGCCAACCAGCACCACGAACTGTCCGTCTGCGATATCGACGCTGACTTCGTGCAGAACCTTGACCGTTCCAAAGGCCTTGGCCACCTTGCTGATCGCGACTTGCGCCATGTCTCCCCCATCGGCTCCATTAGCCGTAGGCGCAGAAGCTAACCAACGCGACCTGCCAGGGCAAGTCGGTCCCTTATAGATAAAAACCCGCTCTCGTTGACACGGCGTTGGGTTGTGAGAATAGTGGCAGGCGCTGGTCAAAATGTCGGTGCCCGATCCGCAATCGGAACTTCAATCGACGCAGGGTGGGGTCCTGCCTAATTCGTTTCCGAAACGGGAGCATCGTTGGCGCTCCGGCGTCCGACAGTTGGCCGATTTATTCACACTGATGTTCTGGGAGGAATAGGCGATGAGAACGGGTCTTTACGACAAACTGGTTCGAGCCGGCGCCACAAGGCGCGACATATTGAAGGGTGCGGCAAGCATGGCCGCGATCGCAGCCGCATCCGGCGCCGGACTTGGCGCCTTGACGCGCCCGGCCTCCGCGGCAAGCGAATTGCGCACAAAAATCCTGCAGATCCCCGGCGTCGGCAAAGGCCAGCCGACGGACGCCGATTTCCAGAAGGTCGGTGAACTCTGCCTCGAAGCCACCAAGGCCAATGTCAAGGAAGGCGAATTCGCCGGCGTCGAGCTGACCTTCATGGGTCTCAACAACCAGAACCTGCACAATGTGCTGTTCCGCGGCTTCCTGAAGCCATGGGAGACCTATACCGGCGCCAAGATCAACTGGATCGACCTGGCGCAGGCCGACTACAACGCCCGCCTGCAGCAGTCGATCGCGACCGGGACCGTCGACTTCGACATCATCGAAATGGGCGCGCCGTTCGAAGGTGATGTCTGCGGCAAGGGCCTGACGTCGGAAATGCCCGACTGGGTCAAGACCCAGATCGATTTCGACGATCTGGTCAGCTATCTGAAGCCGCCGGTCGGCACCTGGGACGGCAAGCAATACCGCGTGACCGTCGACGGCGACGCGCACAACTTCAACTACCGCACCGACGTGTTCGCCGATGCCGACCTCGCCAAGGCCTGGAAGGACGGCGGCGGCGAAGGTGAATGGGGCGTGCCGAAGACCTGGCAGCAGGTTCAGGCGGTGACCAAGTTCCTGAAGGGCAAGAAGCTCAAGGACCAGGACGTCTATGGCTATCTCGACGCGCCGAAGCCCTGGGGCGGCTTCGGCTTCTATTTCCTTGGCAGCCGCGCCACCGCCTATGCCAAGCACCCCGACGACAAGGCCTGGCTGTTCGACGCCGACACGATGAAGCCGCGCGTCAACAATCCGGCCTGGGTGCGCGCCATCCAGGACGTCATCGACGCGCTGCCCTCCGAACCCGCCGACCAGATCAACGCCGATCCGAACACGACCGCCTTCCAGCAGTTCCTGGCCGGCACCGGCTCGATGGTCACCTGGTGGGGCGACGTCGGCTCCAACGTCAAGACCAACGACTCTTCCGTCGTCGGCGACGTCACCGGCTTCTCGATCCTGCCGGGCTCGGACGATGTCTACAATGCGAAGACCGGCGCCTGGGACAAGCTCGCCAGCGGCCCGAACTATGCGCCCAACTGCGCCTATCTCGGCTGGGGCGTCTATGTCATGGCCCGCGTCGATGCCGACGAAAAGAAGAAGAAGGCGGCATGGTCCGCTGCAGCCCATCTCGGCGGCAAGGACCTGTCGATCTGGACGGCGATGTATCCGTCGGGCTTCCAGCCTTACCGCAACTCGCATTTCGACATTCCCGAATGGGTGGCGGCCGGCTACGACGAGGCCTTCATCACCTCCTACCTCAAATCGGAATCCGACAGCTACAACCATCCGAACGCGGCGATCGAGCCACGCATCCCCGGCATCTTCCAGTACTACAGCGCCGCCGAGGACATCCTGGCCAACACTTTCGCGGGCAAGATGAAGGCGCAGGAAGGCGCCGACGCCATCGCGGCGGCATGGGAGAAGCTGACCGACCAGATCGGGCGCGACAACCAGATCAAGCTCTACAAAGCTTCGCTCGGCATGTAGGCTGGCCTATGAACCGTGGTCCGGCGGCAACGCCGGACCACTTTAGACAGGCTCCGGCTCCTCGAGAGCCTTCAAACGGGCGAGATTTGTGGCTGACCAGACATCGACCGCGAACCCGTGGCCGGCAGATGCCGGCACTTCCGATCTGATCTCTCCAGGCCGTAAACGCCTTGGCTGGGCGCTGATGGCCGTTGCGACGCTTGGCCTGCTGGCGACGATCGTGCTGGAGATCCTCTACAAGGGCAGCCCCGATACGATCGGCTTCGAGACCTGGCGCCCCGTCGTCTATGCCTATGTGCTGTGGGGCGTGGCGATCGGTGTCGGCCAGGTGCTGACGCGCGGCGAAGACGGCCAGCGTGCCCTGTTTCTGCTGCCGGCGCTGCTGTTCACCATCGCCATGGTCATCTTCCCGACGCTGTTCGGTTTCTACATCGCACTCACCGACTGGAACCTCAGTTCCTTCAGCGGCCGCCGGTTCAACGGGCTCGACAATTTCTGGCAGATGCTGGGCGATCCCTACTACCGCAACGCGCTGTTCAACATGGTGCTCTACGTGCTGGCGGTGGCGGTCGAATATGTCATTGCCTTCGGCTTGGCGCTGCTCCTCAACGCCCAGATCCGGGCGCGAAAATTCTTCCGCGTCGTCTTCCTGATGCCGCTGATGCTGTCGCCGGTCGCGGTGTCGTGGATGATCGGAAAATCGCTGATGGAATACAGGTTCGGACCGGCCGCAACGCTGGCGCGCCATCTCGGCTGGGAAAATCCGGCCTTCTTCTCCGATCCGATCATCGCGCGCATATCGATCATGATACTGGATGCCTGGACCTTCATTCCGTTCATGATGATCATGCTGCTGGCCGGGCTGCAGGCGATGTCGCGCGAGGTGCTCGAAGCCGCACGCGTCGACGGCGCCAATGCGTGGCAGACCTTCTGGCAGGTCACCTTCCCGCTGATGCTGCCGGTGTCGGTGACGGCGGTGGTCCTGCGCATCATCTTCAAGCTGAAGCTTGCCGACATCATCATCACCGTGACGTCCGGCGGCCCCGGCGGCGCCACCGATTCCGTGTCGAGCTTCATCTACCGCGAATACCGCGACCGCTCGAATGTCGGCTACGGAACCATGCTGGCGATGGCCTATCTGGTGATCATCGTCGTGTTCGTCACGTGGTTGTTGAAATTTGCCAACCGTTTTGTCCGCAATGTCAATTAAAGCAAGATGGGGGTGAATTGAGCCCGATGAGCGTTCAGACCACCGAATATGTCGCCTCGGAGATCCGCTCGCCGGCGAGCTTCCTCGCCAGCCGCGTCTTCATCTATGGCGCGCTGGCCTTCTGGGCGTTCATCTGCCTGTTCCCGATCTATTGGACGATCACGACCTCGTTCAAAACCGCAGTCGACGTCACGCAAGGCCATCTCATCCCCTTCGTCGACTTCCAGCCGGACTGGAAGGGCTGGCGTTCGCTCGGCCTGTCGCCGGACTCGATCTTCCAGACCTCGACCGTGCGCGAGGAGTTCCTCAAGCGCTTCATGAATTCGGTGATCACCTCGGTCGGCGCGTCGAGCCTCGCCATCATCATCGGCAGCCTCGCCGCCTACGGGCTCACCCGCTATCGCTACCATTTCGCCTGGTTCAAGAACGAGGACATCTCGTTCTTCTTCCTGTCGCAGCTGATCCTGCCGCCGGTGGTGCTGGCGCTGCCCTTCCTGGTGCTCTACCGCGAGGTCGGCCTGCTCGACACGCGCATCGGGCTGATCCTGCTCTACACGCTGATGGTGCTGCCGATCGTCATCTGGATCATGCGCGACCAGTTCAACTCGATCCCGGTCGAGCTCGAGGAAGCCGCCCTTGTCGACGGGCTGTCGATCTGGGGCGCGTTCTTCCGCATCGTCATGCCGATCGCGCTGCCGGGCATGGTCGCCGCCTTCATCCTGGCGATGGTGCTGTGCTGGAACGAGTATTTCTTCGCCGCCCTTTTGACCTCGACCGACGCCAAGACGATCCCGGTCATGGTGGCGAGCCAGACCGGCTCGCAAGGCATCAACTGGTGGTCGATGGCGGCACTAGCGACGGCGGCCATCGCGCCGCTCGCCGTCATTGGCATCGCGTTGGAGCGCTATCTGATCATGGGCATGACCGCGGGCGCGGTGAAGTAGCATGGCGCCCTCTTACCTTCTCCCCCTTGTGGGAGAAGGGAAGCCGCGCGCTAGCGTCCCAATATTGCCCGCAGGTGGTCCATGATCATGGCGACGCCCTTCTGCCCGAGCTCTGCCGAAGCATCCTTGGCGCTCGCCGTGTACCAGCCGGTATTGTCGGCGAAGTGATTGGCATCGACAGCCTCCGGGCATAGCGCCAGCATCAGCGAGGTCTCGCCAATGCCGGCATGGTCGAACGGGTACTTGCCGTTCATGTCAGCCGACATCAGCGGATGCACCTGCACCCAGTTGAAGAAATTTTCACCCGCCGCGTGTCCTGAATAATAGTCCGCCATCGCCTGCGACCCCCACCAGCCCTCGCCGCGCTCCTTTTCGAGGAAGCGGAAGATCGCCTGGCGGCCGGCGGCCTTGAACGCCAGATCGGTCGGCATGCCGGCGACAAAGTTCTCGGTCTGGTGGTGGATAATGGCGTGGATGTTGCGGAAGCCGATGCGCAACAGGCTGTAGAACAGCTCCTCGCCGAACGGCGCCAGCGCATTGCCGCCGACCTGCACCGAGCCGCTGCCTTCCGGCGGCGCCACCGCATAGCTTGCCGCACCGTAGTAGAAGGGCGGCAGGATGACGACGTCCTTCTCCTTTTCGAACAGCTCCAGCGTCTTGATGACGGCCAGCGTGTCCATGCCGACGGCCATATGCTCGCCATGGTATTCCAGCACGCCGAGCGGCAGAGCGACCGGCCAATTCTCGGCGATCGCCCTGCGGATCTGGTGTGGCAGCATCAGTTCATAGCGCATGATCTATTCCATGTTGGTGTGGCGGGCGCGCATGGCTTCGGGCGACACGCCGGTCAATTCCCTAAGCTTCAGCACCATCACCTCAAACAGCAGGAACAGCGCGCCTTCGAACACCGAGCCCATCGGCAGGACCGATGTTTTTTGCGCCCCCTGATCGTTGGCCATGGTCTGCGCGGGAATGAGCAGCGTGAAGTCGGCAAGCCTTGCCGCGCTGCCTTCGGCCTGGGCGGTCAGCAGGAGATTGGTTGCACCTGCTTGGCGCGCGACCTGCATCAGGGTCAGCACGGTCGAGGTTTCTCCCGGCCCGGAACTGACCAGGAAGACATCGCCCTGCCCCAGCGGCGGCGTGTTCATGTCGCCGACCACGGAAACCGGCAGGCCCAAATGGTAGAGCCGCATGGCAAAACCCTTGACCTGCAAGGCCTCGCGGCCGCAGCCATAGACGACGATCTGTCGCGCGCCGGCTAGCGTTTTGCAGGCGGCGTCGATCCGGCTTTCGTCGATGCGTGCCAGCACGCCACCCAGCTCCTCAAGTGAGGTCTCGAACAGGCTTTTGCTCTTGTCGCTCACCGCAAACCCGCCATTGAAAAATCACCCTGGTATTTGCCGCTCTTGCTGCCACGAACAGCTTGATTTCGTTCATGCTAGCAACCGCGAAAATGCGTGTCCAACGCGCAGCTATGCTTTTGCCTGATCACAGGCGTGATAGTGTCATGTCAGACAAATCAGGCGAGGCAAACAGCAGGATATGAAGACACGGCATTTCGACCGCATCGGCAATGGCGGCATCAGTTTCACCGAGCTCGGCTTCGGCGCGGCGCCGCTCGGCAATCTCTACCGTGCCGTCTCCGACGAGGACGCCAACGCTACGCTGGAGGCCGCCTGGGCGACCGGCTGCCGCTACTACGACACCGCGCCGCTCTATGGGCTCGGCCTCTCGGAAACGCGGCTCAACCCGTTCCTGCGCGGCAAGAAGCGCGACGACTATGTGCTGTCGAGCAAGGTCGGCCGCATCATGCGTGCCTGCCCGCCCGAAGAGCGCACCGGCATCGGCAAGTTCTTCGACACGCCATCACGCCGCGAGGTGTACGACTACAGCTATGACGGTGTCATGCGCTCGTTCGAAGCCTCGCTTGAGCGCCTCGGCGTCGACCGGATCGACATCCTCTTCGTGCACGATGTCGACATCTTCACGCATGGCAGCAAGGAAGCCTCCGACCGGCGCATCGAGGAGTTCATGCGCTCGGGCTATTACGGCCTGCTGTCGCTGCGCGACCAGGGCGTGATCAAGGCGTTCGGCGGCGGCATCAATGAGTGGCAGGTCGCGCAGACGCTGGCTGAGCGCGGCGACTTCGATCTGTTCCTGCTGGCCGGGCGCTATACGCTCTTGGAACAGGAGGCGCTGACGTCCTTCCTGCCGCTCTGCCAGGCACGCGGCATCGGCATCGTTCTCGGCGGACCCTACAACTCCGGCATCCTCGCAACAGGGCCGAAGCCCGGAGCCTACTACAACTACTCCGAAGCGCCGAAGGACATACTCGACCGGGTCGCCGGGATCGAGAACGTCTGCAAGCGTCATGGTGTCAGGCTGATCGAGGCCGCCCTGCAATTCCCGCTGCTGCATCCTTCAGTCGTTTCGGTGATCCCCGGTGGCCAACGGCCGAGCGAAGTCGAGAGCAATCGCTCGCTGCTCGATGCGAAACTGCCCGCAGCACTTTGGGCGGATCTCAAGGAGGAAGGTCTTATGCGCACTGATGCGCCGACCGCATAAGCCGGCCGCGTCGCGTCAGCGTCGGGCACCAAAATGAAAAGCCGGGCAAGCCCGGCTTTTCTGGTCGCATGAACCGGCGTAGGGCACCAAAATGAAAAGCCGGGCAAGCCCGGCTTTTCTGAGGTCTCTGAAAAGAAAAAACGCTTAGTTGACTGCGTCCTTGAGGCCTTTGCCGGCCGAGAACTTCGGCACGGTACGCGCCGGGATCTTCACTTCGGCGCCGGTCTGAGGATTGCGGCCGGTCGAGGCGGCACGCTTTGACACGGTGAAATTGCCAAAGCCGACAAGCCGGACATCGCCGCCCTTCTTCAGTTCGCCGGTGATCACGGAAAATACCGCATCGACCGCCGACTGCGCGTCACCCTTCGAAATGCTCGCGGCGTCGGCGACAGCGGACACCAGTTCGTTCTTGTTCATAAAAATTCCCTTCCATGAGAACACCGGAACTATCGACTCATCCGGCAGGAAACGGACTTTAGAAAGAAGCGCTCCCGCAACCAAGTCGAAAAGGCAGGAAAAAAGCGGAAAAAGCCCGGAATTCCGGGGTTTTTCACATGAAAAAGCCGGGCGTCAGGCCCGGCTCTCCGTTTGTGCGCTGCAACCTCGACGAAAACCAACGCATGGCCCCGAAAACCGTAGCCGGTTTGCGGCAAGGGCCATGCGCAAGTCTGGGCGTTAGAGCGTCCTTTGTGCGTCCAGATGGACGCCCGGCGCTCTAATGCGCCAGGGACTTTCCAGCGTCGTCGGCACTGTCTGTCGCAGCCGGCGGATTGACCGGCTCGACCCATTCGATCGGCTCCGGCATACGCACCAGCGCGTGGCGCAACACCTCGCCGACACGTGAGACCGGAATGATCTCCATGCCGTTCTTCACATTGTCCGGAATCTCCGCCAGGTCCTTGGCATTGTCTTCCGGGATCAGCACCTTCTTGATGCCGCCGCGCAGTGCGGCGAGCAGCTTCTCCTTGAGCCCGCCGATCGGCAGGATGCGGCCGCGAAGCGTTATCTCGCCGGTCATCGCCACATCCGCCCGGACCGGAATACCCGTCAGTACCGATACAATGGCTGTCGCCATGGCAGCACCTGCAGACGGGCCGTCCTTCGGCGTGGCGCCTTCCGGCAAGTGCACGTGGATGTCGCGCTTGTCGAACAGCGGCGGCTCGATGCCGAAATCGACGGCGCGCGAGCGGACATAGGAGGCCGCCGCCGAAATCGATTCCTTCATCACGTCGCGCAAATTGCCGGTCACCGTCATGCGGCCCTTGCCGGGCATCATGACGCCTTCGACCGTCAGCAGCTCGCCGCCGACTTCCGTCCAGGCGAGTCCGGTAACGACACCGACCTGATCGTCAGCCTCGACCTGACCGAAGCGGAAGCGTTCAACACCGAGGTAATCGGCGAGGTTCGCCGCCGTGATGTTCACCGTCTTCTTCTTCGTCTTCAGGATCTCGGTCACCGCCTTGCGCCCGAGCTTCATCAGCTCGCGCTCCAGGCTTCTGACGCCCGCTTCACGGGTGTAGGTCTGGACGATGGCGCGGATCGCGTCCTCACCGACGGAAAACTCCTTCGGCTGCAGCGCGTGATCGCGGATCACCTTAGGCATCAGGTGCCGCTTGGCGATCTCGATCTTCTCGTCCTCGGTGTAGCCGGCGATACGGATGATCTCCATGCGGTCCATCAAGGGCGCCGGGATGTTCAGCGTGTTCGCCGTCGTCACGAACATGACGCTCGACAGATCGTATTCGACCTCGAGGTAGTGGTCCATGAACGTCGAGTTCTGTTCCGGATCGAGGACCTCGAGCAACGCCGATGACGGATCGCCACGGAAGTCCTGGCCCATCTTGTCGATCTCGTCGAGCAGGAAGAGCGGGTTGGACTTCTTGGCCTTCTTCATCGACTGGATGACCTTGCCGGGCATCGAGCCGATATAGGTGCGCCGGTGGCCACGGATCTCGGCCTCGTCACGCACGCCGCCCAGCGCCATGCGGATGAACTCGCGTCCAGTCGCCTTGGCGATCGACTTGCCGAGCGAGGTCTTGCCGACACCGGGAGGGCCGACGAGGCACAGGATCGGCCCCTTCAGCTTCTTCTGGCGGCTTTGCACGGCGAGATACTCGACGATGCGCTCCTTGACCTTGTCGAGGCCGAAATGGTCGGTATCGAGCACGTTCTGCGCGAAAGCCAGGTCCTGCTTGACCTTGGAGTTCTTGCCCCACGGGATAGACAGGATCCAGTCGAGATAGTTGCGCACGACCGTCGATTCAGCCGACATCGGCGACATCGTCCGGAGCTTCTTCAACTCGGCTTCCGCCTTTTCGCGGGCCTCCTTGGAGAGCTTGGTCTTCTTGATGCGCGCCTCTATCTCGGCGGCCTCGTCGCGGCCGTCCTCGCCTTCGCCGAGTTCCTTCTGGATCGCCTTCATCTGCTCGTTCAGGTAGTACTCGCGCTGCGTCTTCTCCATCTGGCGCTTGACACGCGAGCGGATGCGCTTCTCCACCTGCAGGACGGAGATTTCGGCTTCCATGAAGCCCATCGCCTTTTCCAGCCGCTCCTTGACCGAAAGCGTGGCCAGCATCTCCTGCTTCTCGGGGATCTTGATGGCGAGATGCGAGGCAACCGTGTCGGCGAGCTTGGAGTAGTCGTCGATCTGGCTGGCAGCACCCACCACTTCGGGCGAGATCTTCTTGTTCAGCTTGACGTAATTCTCGAAATCGGTGACGACCGAACGCGCCAGCGCCTCAACCTCGACCTCTTCCTCTTCCGGCTCGACCAGCGCCGCGGCGCGGGCCTCGTGGAAATCGGGACGGTCGGTGAACGAGACGATTTTCGCACGCGAGGCGCCCTCGACCAGAACCTTGACGGTGCCGTCGGGCAGCTTGAGCAATTGCAGCACATTGGCGAGCGTGCCGATGTCGAAAATGGCATCGGGCTCGGGATCGTCATCAGCGGCATTCATCTGGGTGGCAAGCAGGATCTGCTTTTCCTGACCCATCACCTCTTCCAGCGCCTTGATCGACTTCTCACGCCCGACGAAGAGCGGAACGATCATGTGCGGGAACACCACGATGTCGCGCAGTGGGAGAACTGCGAAGACGCCGTCGCTGGGTGCCTTGGATACTTTGGCCATTGTCCAACCTTTCATGTCGCGGCCGCTAATTGAGCCAACCGCGAATCTTATATTAACGACCGGGGATCGTTCCGCCTACCACCGTTTGTGACGGGAGTTTTACAGCACAGAAATCGGGCACCTCGGCCTTCTCCAGTTAGTTGGATGCACGACCCCCAAAGATCAAGGGGCGTGTCCAAATCCGCACTCCCAACCCGTCCGCGAGTGACACATTTGCGACGCCAGCCCGTACGCCGCGCAAAACCGCTGTGCGACAGCAAAACGGCGCCTTGCGGCGCCGTTTCAGAATTTCGCTGCGGGCTCATGTCAGGCGCTGACATTGCCCTTCTTTTCCTTCTGCTCGGAGTAGATGTAGAGCGGCCGGGCACTGCCGGTCACCACCTCCTCCGAAATCACCACTTCGCGCACGCCTTCGAGTGCGGGAAGCTCGAACATCGTGTCGAGCAGGATCGCCTCCATGATCGAACGCAGGCCGCGCGCGCCGGTCTTGCGCTCAATAGCGCGCTTGGCGATCGCCGAAAGAGCGTTCTCATGGAAGGTCAGGTCGACATTTTCCATCTCGAACAGCCGCTGATACTGCTTGACCAGCGCGTTCTTCGGCTCGGTCAGGATCTGGATCAGCGCCGGTTCGTCGAGATCTTCCAGCGTCGCCAGGACCGGCAGACGGCCGACAAACTCAGGGATAAGACCGAACTTCAACAGGTCCTCGGGCTCGACCAGGCGGAAAACATCGCCAGTGCGGCGATCCTCCGGCGAAGCGACGACCGCGCCGAAGCCGATCGACGTCTTGCGGCCGCGATCCGAGATGATCTTGTCCAGCCCGGCGAAGGCGCCGCCGCAGATGAACAGGATGTTGGCTGTATCGACCTGCAGGAATTCCTGCTGCGGGTGCTTCCTGCCGCCCTGTGGCGGCACGGAGGCGACGGTGCCTTCCATGATCTTCAAGAGCGCCTGCTGCACACCCTCGCCCGACACGTCGCGGGTGATCGAGGGATTGTCCGACTTGCGCGAAATCTTGTCGATTTCGTCGATGTAGACGATGCCGCGCTGGGCGCGCTCGACATTGTAGTCGGCCGACTGCAACAGCTTCAGGATGATGTTTTCGACGTCCTCGCCGACATAGCCGGCTTCGGTCAGCGTCGTCGCGTCAGCCATGGTGAACGGCACGTCGATGATGCGGGCCAGCGTCTGCGCGAGCAGCGTCTTGCCGCAACCGGTCGGGCCGATCAAAAGGATGTTGGACTTCGCCAGTTCGACATCGTTGTTCTTGCCGGCATGCGCGAGGCGCTTGTAGTGATTGTGGACCGCCACCGACAGCACGCGCTTGGCGTAGGGCTGACCGATGACATAGTCGTCGAGAACCTTGAGGATCTCCTGCGGTGTCGGCACGCCTTCGCGCGACTTCACCATCGAGGTCTTGTTCTCTTCACGGATGATGTCCATGCAGAGCTCGACGCACTCGTCGCAGATGAAGACCGTCGGACCGGCGATCAGCTTGCGCACTTCGTGCTGGCTTTTGCCGCAAAACGAGCAGTAAAGCGTGTTCTTGGAATCGCCGCTGTTGTTGCCGACCTTGCTCATTTTCATGTCCTTTCATGGCCGCCCGCCGATGGTCTGGCTGAAAGGGCGCATACTCTATCTATCGCGGGAATCCGCCGCCGCCAGTGTGTCCCGGCTCCCGCAACGCATTCCGTACGAAACACAAATCAGAAAACGTGGCAATGATTCGCGACAACCCCGCATAAAGCTAAGCCGCCGAAACTCAACATAGCCTTAACGTAGGCAATCCTGTCCCCCGAGGGAACAGCCAATTGTGGCCGAAATGCCGCAAGACGCGCCAAAAGCGCGTGATGGTGCCATCCAACTGCCAACTTGCCTTTATGCCAGCGCCCCTTCGGCCGCCTCGCGCGACGAAATGACCTTGTCGATGAGGCCGAAATCCTTGGCTTCGTCGGCGGTCATGAAATGATCGCGGTCGAGCGTTTTCTCGATCTCTTCATAGCTCTTGCCGGTGTGCTTGACGTAGACCTCGTTGAGGCGACGCTTCAGCTTGATGATATCCAGGGCATGGCGCTCGATGTCGGACGCCTGGCCCTGAAAGCCGCCGGAAGGCTGGTGAACCATGATGCGGGCGTTCGGCGTGGCAAAGCGCATGTCCTTGTGACCGGCAGTCAGGAGCAGCGAACCCATCGAAGCCGCCTGGCCGATGCAGAGCGTCGACACGGCCGGCTTGATGAACTGCATGGTGTCGTAGATCGCCATGCCCGAGGTGACGACGCCGCCCGGCGAATTGATGTAGAGGTTGATTTCCTTCTTCGGATTCTCAGCTTCGAGGAACAAAAGCTGCGCGCAGACCAGCGTCGCCATGCCGTCCTCGACCGGACCGGTGATGAAAATGATGCGCTCCTTGAGGAGGCGCGAGAAAATGTCGTAGGCCCGCTCGCCGCGATTGGTCTGTTCGACCACCATCGGAACGAGGTTCATGTAGGTTTCGACGGGGTTCTTCATCAGGTATCTCTTATCTCGCGGTGGGATTCCGGCGCCGGGAATGCCGGCAGATCGGGCAGAATCGGTTCTGGATCGGTATTCCGTAAATAGGATGCCGGCTCGTCCTTGTGCAAGGCCGACCCCTCCTAGCCATCTGGGTAAGTCGAATCAAGCTTTCTGACCAAGGATTCGCGGCGGCGGATGCTTCCGCGGGTCCGGAGCCGCATCGCCGGCCCCGCAACGTAGCAGTTTCTTAACCGCGTCACTTAACGAAATGCGCCGAAACCGCTTTTTTCCGAGACGGCTTCCTCTACAATTCAACGTTGAACTTATGCATAGAGTTCAACAGGGGGAGTGCCATGCCCGGGAAAACCGCATGCTTCACCATTGCCGGCCTGACCGTGCTCGGCACGATTTCGCAGACGGCGGCCGGCGGCCGCGCCGTCGAATGCTATGAACCCGTCCGCAGTCCGGCCGTCTATGACACGGTCTATGAAGACGTGATGATCAGTCCGCCCGGTCAGCAGGTCGACTATATCGCCCCTATCTTTGGCACGCGCGAGCGCGTCGTGATGACCGTTCCGGCGCAAGTGACCTACCAGATCGTACCGGCCGTCACCCGCACCGTCTACCGTACGGTCCGGGTCGATGGCGGCGGCTATTCCTGGGAATGGCGCGTCATCCATGGCCGCAAGGTGCTGTGCAAGGTATGGCACAAGGCGCGCTACGAACGCGTCGCAGAGACCATCGTGATCCAGCCCGAACGCACGCGGCGCGTCGTCATTCCCGCACAATATGACAGCATCGCCGAGGAGGTGCTGGTGCGGCCGGAACAAAGGCGCGTCATCGATGTCCCCGCCTCCTACCAGACCGTCGCGCGTCGTGTGTTGGTCCGGGAAGGCTCATCCAGTTGGCGGCGGGTGCATATTCCCAGGCATTGCCAGGATTAGCGCGCATGGCGTAACCTGCGTCGCAGCGGATCTCCGTTGGGCTGAGGGCATGCGCGACCTGGAAATTTCCAATCAGGAATTGTCAGACCTTGCCGAAGAAGCCTTGGCGCTTGCCAAAGCTTATTGGGCCTCCCTCGAGGAACGTCGGACGTATCCCACGACCAGCGGCAAACAGACGACGGAACTCTTCTCGCGGCCTTGGCAGGAGAGCGGTCGTGGTCGGGAAGTCTTGCAGGATTTCAAGTCGATAGCGGAGCATGTGCGGCCTTCAACCGGCAGGTTCTTCGGTTATGTCGTCGGCTCCGGCGAACCGATCGGCGCGCTGGGGGAATTGCTGGCTGCGGTGCTCAATCAGAATGTGACGTCGTGGCGCTCGGCACCGGCTGCGACATCGATCGAACGCGCCGTCGTCGAATGGTTGGCGGAGGCTGTCGGTTGCCCCGGATTTACAGGCAGCCTGTGCGGCGGCGGCTCGACGGCGAACCTCATGGCCCTGGCGATGGCGCGGGAAGCGAAGCTGCCAGCCAACGAAACAGGCGTGCGACCGTGCGTGATCTATGCTTCCGAGCAAGTGCACATGTCCATTCCCAAGGCCGTCGCGCTGTTGGGGATCGGTAGAAAAAATCTCCGTTTGATCCCTGTCGACGACAAATTCAGGATGCGGACGGATGCCCTCCAGGCGGCTATTGCCGCCGACCGCGCCATCGGCAACATGCCCATCGCCATCGTGGCCACGGTCGGCACCATCATCTCCGGTGCGATCGATCCCCTTCCCGAAATCGCAGACATTGCCCGTAGGGAAGCGTTGTGGATGCATGTCGATGGGGCCTATGGGGGACTGGCGGCGCTGGCCGTCCCGGAAAAGTTCCAGGGACTGTCTTTGGCGGATTCGCTGTCGCTCGATGCGCACAAATGGCTCTATCAGCCACTCGATTGCGGCTGCCTGCTCAATCGCCACCCAGACATTGCGCGCACGACTTTCTCGCACAGCGACGACTACGTCAGGATATTGAGCGAAGACCCAACGGAAGCATTTGCATTCTTTGAAGAGTCGATCGAACTGTCTCGGCGCTTCCGTGCGCTGAAGCTCTGGATGTCGCTGCAGTATCACGGGCGCCGTGCCTATCGCGAAGCCATCGCGCGCGATCTCTACCATGCCCAGATGCTGGCACAGGCAATCGCTTCACAGCCGGAGCTTGAGCAGCTTGCGCCGGTATCGCTAAGCGCGGTCTGTTTCCGTCACCGCTCTAAGGACAATGAAGCGATCCTGCGCCGTGTGATCGCGCGCGGCCGCGTGTATCTGTCGAATGCAACGATCAACGGTCAATTCGCGCTGCGGGCGTGTTTCGTCAATCACAGGACGACCTTGGATGACGTTCGGGCGATTGTGTCCGAAGTCATTGCCGCCGCAGACGAACTCAATCATTGAACCGCTGCGGATTTGGCCTCGTGTTTCAGGCGACCTCCGCCCGCAGCCATGCCTTCAGACCGGCGATATCCCCATCGCCGACAGCAGCGGCAACGCGCCTGCCGACCGCCGCGCCGAACTTGTAGCCGTGGCCGGAGCATGCCGAGACAACAAGGCATTTGCCCTTTCCATGCGCCATGAATTTTTCGTCTGATGTGAAAGTGTAGGCGCAGGTGACGACCTCGGTCACGCGATACTCCGCGATGCGGGCGATCGGCGGCGAAAACAGGTTGCGGATCGCCTCGCCCTCGCCCGCCACCGGCTGACGGTTCCAGTCGGCGTCGCTGGTCGGCACCCTGTGCAGCCCGGAACCGAATTTCATGCCGGCGCCGCCGGAGGGCGGGATCACATAGCCGTCGATCGCGCCGCCGACATCGAGCACGACCGGTGCCGCCTGCCAGGCCGCCTTGAGGTCGGCCGGCGGTTCGACATAGGCAAGTGCGGTTCGATAGGTCTTCAATTCTCCGTCCAGTTCCGGAAACAGTTTTAGCACCCAGGCGCCTGCGGCGACGACGATGCGGTCGGCCTGCATCGTCTCGCCGCTTTCGAGCACGATGTGGCCGGCTTCGGCGTCGACCTCGACGACCTTGCTGTTTTCGTAGACATTGGCGCCGTTGGCGCGCAGCCACTTTGCCAGGCCGGACGCGATCTTGCGGCAATGCAGGGCGCCGCCTTCGGTCGAGAAATAGGCGTAGCGAAACGACCCGGCTTCCAGAAACGGCCAGCGTTTCACGGCTGCATCGGGCTCCAGCAGTTCGAACGGAAAATTGCCTTCTTCCAGGCCCTCGCGATATTCCTCGGCCTCGTCGCCGGGCTCGCGCGAAATGCAGACAAATCCTCTGGGATCGAGATGGTTTTCGCCGAGGTCGGCCCACATCTCGTCCCAGGCCTGGTAGGCTTCGGTGATCAGCCGGCCGTAGCCGGTCCCCGCGCGGTAAGCGCGGCGGATGATGCGGTGGTGGTCGCCCGAGGCGGCCAACGGGTTTGGGATCGGCCCCTGCTCGACGATCGAAACGCTGTGACCCGCCTTGACCAGCGACCACGCGGTCGAGAGGCCGGCAATACCCGCACCGACAACGATCACCTTCATCAAATCAGACTTTCCGCAGCCGGTCGGCTGGCTCAACGTATTGGATTGCGGGCGCCAACATACGGTCTGGAACCAGGCTGGCAAGCCGCGCTATTGGTCTGGCATGAGCAAATTGACGCCACCTGCCCTGGCCTTTGATCCAGCCACGCGACATCTGCGGCTCGACCCGCACGAGCCGGCTTTTTTTCAAAACCCTTATGATGCCTATGCTTTCCTCCACGGCCTATCGAATGCATTCTTCTGGGAAGAATTCGGCTTCTGGTGCTTTGGCGGCTTCGACGACGTCAACCGGCTGCTGCGCGACCGCCGTTTCGGCCGCCAGAATCCGGCCGGCATTCCAGACAGTCGCGGTATCGGACAGGACCGCAGCCATCTCAGGGCTTTCGACGGCGTCGAAGCCAATTCGATGCTGGAACTGGAGCCGCCGGTGCACACGCGGCTGAGAACACTGGTCAACCGCGCCTTCGTCTCGCGTCAGGTCGAACGGCTGCGGCCGCGTGTCGAGGCTTTGGCCAACGAGCTGATCGACCGTTTCGAACCAGGCAAGACGGTCGACCTGTTGCCTGCCTTCGCGGCGCCCTTGCCGATCACCATCATTGCCGAAATGCTCGGTGTGCCGGTCGACATGGGGCCGCAACTGCTCGACTGGTCGCACCAGATGGTTGCCATGTACATGCATGGCCGCACGCGCGCGATCGAAGAGACGGCCAACCGAGCCGCGGGCGAATTTGCCGATTTCCTGCGTTTCCATGTCACCGAGCGACGCAAGAACCCTGGCGACGACCTGCTGTCGCTGCTGATCTCGGCGCAGGAGGACGGCAAAAAGCTGTCGGAGGACGAGATGGTGTCCTCGGCGATCCTGCTGCTCAATGCCGGTCATGAAGCGACAGTGCATCAGACCGGCAACGCTGTCCGTGCGATCCTTATGCAAGGCGGCGATGTCAGCCGCTTCTTCGGCTCACCCGAAGCGACCGCGGCAACGGTCGAGGAATGCCTGCGCTTCGACGCGCCGCTGCACATGTTCACGCGCTACGCTTATCAGGAGATCGAAGTCGCGCCTGGCATTGTCGTGCAGCCGGGCCAGACGATCGG
Organism: Mesorhizobium sp. M7A.F.Ca.AU.001.01.1.1; assembly: GCF_004022735.1. Lineage (NCBI taxonomy): Bacteria > Pseudomonadati > Pseudomonadota > Alphaproteobacteria > Hyphomicrobiales > Phyllobacteriaceae > Mesorhizobium > Mesorhizobium sp. M7A.F.Ca.AU.001.01.1.1. The sequence goes on along the minus strand of NZ_RZPF01000005.1, from coordinate 8,173 downwards.
GCTGATGCTGGGCATGGCCAATCATGACCCGCGCGCCTTCGCCGAACCGCAAGCTTTCCGGCCCGATCGTCCGGACCAGAAGAACGTGTCATTCGGCGCCGGCATCCATTTCTGCATCGGCGCGCCGCTGGCCAGGCTAGAATTGCAGGTGTCGCTGAAAACCCTGTTCGAACGGCACCCGAAGCTGCATCTTGCCGAAAGGCCAAGCTTCCGCGACACTTACCACTTCCATGGGCTGGAAAGGCTCGCCGTCGGCTTTTGACGAAGCGCGGATTTGGTCGCCGGCCTATTCCAGCCATAGCGCCAGCAGCAACCACAAGGTCGGCTCACCGGACCGCCCACGATGCCCTTCCACGACAAGGCACCGGAAGCTGTCTCAGCCAGTTCCAGCGAAATAGTCATACGCAGGCAGCACAAGCTTGGGGGAGAGCCTGAAGGCCGTTGCTGGCAGCCCCTGTCGATCCATGCCAAATCGCAAGATCGGTCGAGCGCGATATATTCGGAAAGGCCTAACTGGTGTCGTCACGGAGAAAGAGACGTTGAAGGCCGCACTTGAAAACTACCCAGCCCGAATGCAGCGGGTGCTAGACCATATAGACCAGCATCTGGATGACGATCTGGGGCTGGAGGCGTTGAGCGGTGTCGCGGCGTTCTCGAAATATCATTTCCACCGGCAGTTCACGTCCACCTTCGGGGTGTCCGTGCATCGCTATGTCCAGCTCGCCCGCATGAAGCGTGCTTCGTACAGACTTGCCGAAAGTGACGCCCAAAGCGTCACCGACATAGCCATGGATGCCGGTTACGACGCGCCGGATGCCTTCGCCCGCGCCTTTCGGCAACGGTTCGGACAATCGCCGTCGTCGTTCCGGAAGTCTCCCGACTGGGGGTCGTGGCTCATGGCCTTCGGGCCCCTCGAAAAAGCAAGGAACACGCTTATGCAGATAATCTTTGAACACGACGACGTGACGATCCGCGATGTGCCCCCGACGCCGGTGGCGATCATGGAGCACCGCGGAGACCGGGCGACGCTCCAGGACACCATCCAGCGGTTCATCGCCTGGCGTAAGGCGGCGGGCTTGTCGCCCGAGACAAGCCCGACCTTCAACGTCTTCCGTTCCGAAAGGGAGCCCGCGGTCCCGGCTGACTACAGCATGGACATTTGTGCCGGGACAGACCGGCCGATCGAGGCGAATGACGGGCAGATGAAGGCTGGCGTGATCCCCGGCGGGCGCTGCGCGGTGCTGCGCTACCCTGGCAATACCAACAATCTCGAACCCGCAGCACTTTATCTTTATCGTGAATGGCTTCCGGCCAGCGGCGAGGAAGCACGCGACTTTCCGATCTATTGCCAACGACATCTGTCCCACTTCCCGGAGGGCCCGCTACGCGAAGTGGTCGTTGAACTCTTTCTGCCTCTGAAATAGCTCGGCAGGACAGCGGTTTGTCCCCCCGATCGCGAGCATCATGGCGACGCGAGATCAAAGCTTGATCACATACTCCTTGCGAGTCGTTTCAAGCACTTCCCAGCTGCCCTTGAAGCCGGGCTTCAGCACAAAGCTGTCGCCGGTCTTGACGGTGCGCGCTTGCCCACCGTCCTCCGCGATCACCGAAACGCCGGACAGGATGTGGCAGAACTCCCACTCGTCATAGACGATGCGCCATTTGCCCGGGGTCGATTCCCATATGCCGGCATAGAGGCCGCCGTCGCGCTCCTCGACATTCCAGGTGCGGAATTTGGGATCGCCCGAGATCAGCCGGTCGGGCGCCGGTGCACCCTGTTCGGCGTCGACAGCGTCGACGCCGATGGAAAGAAAGTTTGACTCGCTCATGATCGATCAGACCTTGGCTAGCGCCTGTTCGAGGTCGGCGACGATGTCGTTGACGTCCTCGATGCCGATCGAAAGCCGCACCGTGTCCGGTCCTGCGCCGGCCTTGACCTTCTGCTCGTCGGAAAGCTGGCGGTGCGTGGTCGAGGCCGGGTGGATGACCAGCGACTTGGTGTCGCCGACATTGGCGAGGTGCGAGAACAGCTCGAGCGCCTCGACGAATTTGACGCCCGCGTCATAGCCGCCCTTCAGCGCGAAGGTGAACACGGCGCCGGCGCCAAGTGGTGAGTACTTCTTCTGCAGCGCGTTGTTCTTGTCTGAGGGCAGGCCGGGGTAATTCACCGATGCGACCTTGGGGTGGTTGGACAGCCAGGCGGCAACGGTGACGGCATTGTCGCAGTGGCGCTGCATGCGCAGCGGCAGGGTTTCCAGGCCGGTCAGGATGAGGAAGGCGTTGAACGGGGAGATCGCCGGGCCGAGATCGCGCAGGCCGAGCACGCGCGCGGCAATGGCGAAGGCGAAATTGCCGAAGGTTTCGTGCAGGACAAGACCACCATATTCGGGGCGCGGTTCCGACAGCATCGGGTATTTGCCCGATTTCGACCAGTCGAAGGTGCCGCCGTCGACGATGGCGCCGCCGATCGAATTGCCGTGACCGCCGATGAATTTGGTCAGCGAATGGACGACGATGTCGGCGCCATGCTCGATCGGCCGGATGAGGTAGGGCGAGGCCAGTGTGTTGTCGACGATCAGCGGCAGGCCGTGCTTGCGCGCGATGTCGCCGATCTTCTCGATATCGACGAAGGTGCCGCCCGGATTGGCGAGGCTCTCGATGAAGATCGCCTTGGTCCTGTCGTCGATCTGGCTCTCGAAGGTCGAGATGTCATTGGTGTCGGCCCAGCGCACCTCCCAGCCATAATTCTTGAAGGCATGGCCGAACTGGTTGATCGAACCGCCGTAAAGCTTGTTGGCGGCAACGAAATTGTCGCCCGGCTGCATCAGATTGTGGAACACGATCACCTGCGCGGCATGGCCGGAGGCGACCGCGAGTGCCGCCGTGCCGCCTTCGAGGGCCGCCATGCGCTCTTCCAGCACTGCCTGGGTCGGGTTCATGATGCGGGTGTAGATGTTGCCGAAGGCCTTCAGCCCGAACAGCGAGGCGGCATGGTCGGCGTCGTCGAAGACGAAGGAGGTCGTCTGGTAGATCGGCGTGGCGCGCGCGCCGGTCGCCGGATCGGGCTTGGCACCGGCGTGGACGGCGAGCGTGTTGAAACCTGGCGTGCGGGTCACTGAAAACCTCCCTTTTGAAACTCTTGAAATCGCCGGGCATTCTTGGCGAAGCATGAGCGCGAATGCAAAGAAGAAAATACCCTTCGGCTAGCGATCTGCGGCCGAGGCCCGAGAAAATGCGCTGGCCTAAGGAATAATTTTGCGCCTAAGGCGCATCGCGCGTCAGGCCTTGCTTTTGGTGCACGTCGTTATCCCAAAACCGCTGCGCACTTTTGAGCGACGTGCACTACTTCTGCCGCACGCCAAAACTCTGGAATCCCGACCGCATCAGCGGCTTCTTCGACGACAGCACGCCGGAATTGACGCCGGTCCAACCGATCTCGCCGGACAGCTTGCCATATTCGATCTTGGGGCAGCGGTTCATCACCACCTTGATGCCGGCGGCCTCGGCGCGCGCGGCTGCTTCGTCATGGCGCACGCCAAGCTGCATCCAGATCACTTTCGGCAAGGGATCGAGCCGCAACGCCTCGTCGACGATGCCGGGCACCGCCGCCGGCGCGCGAAAGATGTCGACCATGTCGATCGGCTCCGGAATATCGGCGAGCCTCGCATAGGTCATCCGGCCGAGGATCTCCTTGCCGGCCTGGCCAGGATTGATCGGAAACACCGAAAATCCCTTGGCCAGCAGATATTTCAGCACGAAATAGCTTGGCCGCACATCATTGGCGGACGCGCCGACCATGGCGATGGTCTTCACCGAATTGAGGATGCCGGCAATGTAAGTGTTGTCGTAGCTATCGTGGTTCATGCGGCTTCCTGCGGTAGTGGTATCGGTAAAGTTCACGGCTGAACCCAAGCGAGGCGTAGAGGGCGCGAGCCGGCGTGTTGTCGGCCACCACCTGCAGGCATGCAGCTGACGCACCCGTTTGTCGTGCCCAGTCGATCAGGACGCCCACCGTCTTGCGGCCCAGGCCTTGCTGCCTGAAACGGCCGTCGGTTTCAACCGATTCCACCACAAGCAGCCCATTGCGGATGACGCCATAGGCCAAGGCGGCAATTTCGCTGTCTCGTGTACAGGACACGAACGCCCGGTCGCCGACGATCAGTCCGGTCATCTCGCGAAAGACGCGGCGATCGATGTCGTCATAAGCCTCCATGCGGAAGCGCGCCGCGAGCCAGTCTTCGCCTGGCACAGGCGAAACAGCGACCCGCTCGTCGCGGACTTCAGCCAGATCGCCGATCCCGGCATGGAGATGGATCGTCCCGCCTTCCGGCTGGTAGCCGCGATGGTCGAGTGCGGTTTCGAGCTCGGCGGCGATATCAGGCACTCGGAACATCGGCGCCTGACCGTGGCCGACGTAGAAGGACTCTGCGGCGTCGATCACTTTGTCGGGCGCGCCACGCTCGCCGCGCAAGGGATTGGCCGAATTGGTACGCCGGATCCGTCCGCCCGATCGCCGCAGAAGCCAGCCATCAACCAACGTCTCGGTCGCCGCCGGCCAGCCTTCGCGGCACGCCTGCTCGACGCGCCAGTTGAGGTCATCATCGCCGGCGCTCACGCGTCATCCTCCCGCAGCGCTTCCTCCATAAAGGCCTGCGGATCGGTGCAGAAGTCGCGCATCATGCGAAAATGATCGGTATCGCTGAAATCCGTGGGATCGAGCCCGAACCGGCTGATGCGGAACAGCCGCGCGCCAGGACAAGCCATCAGCAGCGGCGAATGCGTCGCCATGATCACTTGCGCGGTGCCCGACTGGTCCATGCGCCGCAGCATCTTGAGCAGCTCGATCTGTCGCGTCGGCGACAGTGCGCTTTCGGGTTCGTCGAGGATGTAGATGCCTTGCCTGCGGCAGCGCTCCTCGAAAAAACGGATAAAGCCCTCGCCATGCGACCAGGACAGGAAGTCCGGCGGCGGGGGCCTAAAAGGGTCTTCCAGTGCCGCCTGATCGAGATATCGGGCCACGGAGTAGAAGGATTCGGCGCGAAAAAACCAGCCGGCGGTGACTTTCGGCAGCCAGTGACCGCGGAATGCGTTGGCCAGCGCGGCACCACTCTTGTCGATGGCGCTGGAATGGTCGACCGGCCTATATCCCTTGCCGCCACCGGCTTCGTCATAGCCGGCCAGCGCACCGATCGCCTCGAGCAGCGTCGATTTGCCGGTGCCGTTCTCGCCGACGATGATGGTGATCGGCGTGGTGAATTCGAGTTCGAAGTCGTGGCCGCGAAACAGCGGCAGGTTCCATGGATATTTTTCCCAATCCTCGACCCGCACGGCATCGAGCAGGATGCGCTTCAGATAGGGAGCCTTGAGCCGCGTCAGCTGCTTGCGATGGGCCATCAGCCAGGTAGCGAAATCGTGCCGTCTTCCGCGATCGGAAAGGCCGGATTGTGCGCCACTTCCCAGACATGCCCGTCGGCGTCGGCGAAGTAGCCGTACCAGCCGCCCCAGAAGGCGCGGCCGGCCGGCTTGACGATGCGGCCGCCGGCTTTTTCCGCCCTGGCGAGCACGTCGTCGACTTCGGCGTCGGAGCGGGTGTTGTAGGCGAGGTAGACCGCCGATGGCGCCGCGGCGAAGGCGATGCCGGAATCCTCTTCTGCGCTGGCACGTGGGAACAGACCAAGAATGACGCCGCCCATCTGGAAGAAGGCGACACCGTCGGTGATACCGGCATGCCGCTTCAAGCCCATAGCCTCGTAAAAGCGCACCGCGCGGTCCAGATCATCGGTGGCGATGGTAACGATAGAGATTCGCGGCTCCATGGTGCTGCTCCTATTCGTCCGTCCATTCCGGCTTGCGCTTGCCGATGAAGGCGCCGATGCCTTCCTCGGCGTCGCGCGCGAGCATGTTTTCGACCATGATCCGGCCGGTATAGGTGTAAGCATCCGCCAGCCCCATTTCGGCCTGCGAGTAAAACGCCTCCTTGCCCGTCTTGACCACCAAAGATGATTTGGAAGCAATGGTTTGCGCGTATTTGGTGACGATCTGATTCAGGTATTCACGCGGCACGACGCGGTTGACCAGGCCGAATTCCTTGGCGGTTGCCGCATCAATGGTCTCGCCGGTCAACAGCATCTCCATCGCATGCTTGCGCGAGACGTTGCGCGACAGCGCCACCATCGGCGTCGAGCAGAACAGGCCGATGTTGACACCCGGCGTACAGAAGGTCGCCTCATGCGAAGCGATCGCCAGGTCGCAGCTGGCGACCAGTTGCAGCCCGGCGGCGGTGGCCAGGCCGTCAACCTCGGCGATGACAGGCACTGGATGACGCACGATCGCCTGCATCAGCGTCGCACAAGCGGCAAACGTCTCTGCGAAAAAGGCCTTGCCATGATCGGCGTCAGTGCGGCGCGCGGTCATTTCCTTGAGATCATGGCCGGCGCAGAACACCTTGCCGGCAGCCGACAAGACGATGACGCGAACGGCCTTGTCGGCCCTGGCGCGCTCGAGTTCGGCCGTCAGCGCCGCCATCACCGCCAGCGACAGCGCGTTGGCAGGCGGATTGGCGAGTGTGAGGCGCAGCACGCCCTTGTCCAGTTGTGCAACCACCGGACCCTCAACGGCGGCAGGCTTGATGGCAAGGATTTCGGCCATGGATAGGGTTCTCCGCGATTCCGCTGGGGCTGCCAGACTATCTAATACCGGATCAGGTTTCGTCCAACACCGATCGCTTGCGCCAGGGGACGAAGGTTGTCAGAAATGCCGCGCTGCGCTCATACAGGCCTGGCGCAAAGCGAGAGACCAAGACATGCCCGCCCAGACCAACCTCAAGCCCGTGCTGACCGCGCAACAAGTCAATGCGCTGATGGAAACCGTCTATCCGCAGCTCAATGAGCAGTTCAAATATTTCGAGGCGATCGACGTGTTCCCGGGCGGCTGCACCGTGCGGCTCAACGCCGGCGAACGGCATTTGCGTCCCGGCGGCACGGTGTCCGGCCCCTCGCTGTTCACGCTGGCCGACATTGGCGGCTACGTCTGCGTGCTCAGCCATGCCGGGCCGGATGCGCTTTCGGTCACCGTCAACCTCGACATCAATTTCGTGCGCAAGGCCGAGGCAGGACCGATCGACGGCCATTGCCGCATCCTGAAGCTGGGAAAGAGCCTGATGGTGTTCGACATCGACATCGTTGCCGGCCCAGACGGACACACGGTGGCGCATGCCATCGGCACCTATTCGATCCCGCCGAAGCGGAATGGTGATGTGGTAAAATAATACCTTTTGTTCAAGTTATTGTTTTTGCTACATTTTACCTGATATCTACCTTTTCGTTCGCCTTGACGCGGTCACCACCCTCGCCTATAAGCCTCCACGAAGCAGCGGCCCGCAAAGGCCGCCGTTTTGTTATTGGCGGCGGGCAAGCGCCTTTCGCCAATCCAAGCAACAAGAAACGCCTTCTCTTATGAAGGTCAGAACCGAGAGCAGAAAACATGACAACCTTTTCGCAGAAGCCTGCGGATGTGGTGAAGAAGTGGATCCTGATCGACGCCGAAGGTCTCGTCGTCGGTCGTCTGGCCACTGTCATCGCCAATCATCTCCGCGGCAAGCACAAGCCGACCTTCACCCCGCACGTCGACGACGGCGACAACGTCATCGTCATCAATGCCGACAAGGTGGTGTTCACCGGCAAGAAATTCACCGACAAGGTCTATTACTGGCACACCGGCCACCCAGGCGGCATCAAGGAGCGCACCGCGCGCCAGCTGCTCGAGGGTCGTTTCCCCGAGCGTGTCGTCGAGAAGGCCGTTGAGCGCATGGTCCCGCGTGGCCCGCTCGGCCGTCGCCAGATGAAGAACCTGCGCGTCTATGCAGGCGCCGAGCATCCGCATGTCGCCCAGCAGCCCGTCGTGCTCGACGTGGCCAAGCTGAACGCCAAGAACAAGAAGGTCGCATAAGATGGCTGAGCTTTCCTCGCTCGCAGAACTGGGCGCCGCCACCGGCAACACCAATACCCAGCCGGCGGCCCCCGTCCACGTCCAGAAGCTCGACAAGTCGGGCCGCGCCTATGCCACCGGCAAGCGCAAGAACGCCATTGCGCGCGTCTGGGTGAAGCCGGGTTCCGGCAAGATCATCGTCAACGACAAGGAATTCGCGACCTATTTCGCGCGTCCGGTCCTGCAG